>CAIYYO010000170.1 GCA_903930485.1 Methanobacteriota archaeon | reverse complement strand
TTCATTCGCCTACCACGGCGATACTCGACCCCTTCCTGCTGACCATCGCTCTCGCAGAGAACGCGGTACGCAACGGAGCATGCGTGATGCTGGATACCGAAGTAAAGGGCATAGACCATAAATCTAATGGATTCAGGATCGAGACCAGCCATGGCACATATCGGTCGGGGATCGTCATAAACAGCGCAGGATTATACGCAGATAAGATCGCGGCATTGGCTGGCATAGACGGATACCAGATACATCCATGCAGGGGCGAGTACCACATCCTCGACAAGAGCAAGAGGCATCTGATAAATGGGGCGGTGTATCCCGTCCCGCCTAAGGAGTTGGGCGGCCTAGGGATCCATCTGACTCCTACGACTGACGGGAACATCATGCTCGGGCCCAGCGCCGAATACATCCCTGAGCCCGACGATACCGCGAACACGACAGAAGTCATGGACAAGCTCTTCATGGAATCTTTCGAATTCCTGCCCAGGATCTCAAGGAAAGACATAATCAAGAGCTTCTCAGGGATCAGGCCGAAACTGATAACAAAAGGCTCCAAAGCCGCGGCAGACTTCGTGATAGAAGAGAGTCCCAAAGTGCCTGGTTTCGTGAATCTGATCGGGATAGAATCCCCCGGCCTGACGGGAGCTCCTGCGATCGCGGAAAAGGTTGTAGGCATCGTGAAAAATATACGGGGCAAGCTGGACGTGAATCCCGGATTCGACCCGGTGGAAAAGCCCAGGATAAGGTTCGCGGAACTCTCAAGCAGGGAAAAGGCCGAGCTCATAAAAAAAGACCCCGATTATGGAATAATAGTGTGCCGGTGCCAGACTGTCTCGAAAAAAGAAGTCCTCGACGCATTGGATAACCCGCTATGCGCGAGAAGCATATACGGCGTAAGCAAAAGATGCAGGGCAACCCTCGGAAGATGTCAGGGAGGCTTCTGCACGCCCAAGATAGTAGAAATAATTGAAGAACAATTCCATCCAAAGCCGACGGAAATAACCTATTCAGGAAAAGGCTCAGAACTCTTCACCGGGAAAAAGGAGGGAGTGGAATGAGCGAGATGATCGTTAAATCCGTTGACGTAGCCGTTGTAGGCGGCGGCCCTGCAGGCCTCTCAGCAGCCCTTTCGGCTAAAAAGAACGGCGCAAAGAATGTTCTAATAATCGAGCGCGGGGAGTCGCTCGGCGGCATCCTGAACCAGTGCATCCACGAGGGCTTCGGCATAGACTCATTCGGAGAAGCCCTTACCGGTCCTGAATATATGCAGCGCTTTATCGATCAGGTAGAGTCGGAAAGAATTCCGTACATGCGAAACAGCATGGTCCTCAGGGTATCGAAAGACAGAAAGATCATTGTCAGCAGCAAAGAAGGCCTTTACGAGATAACGGCCGGATCGATCGTCTTATGCATGGGCTGCCGTGAAAGGACGCGGGGGCAGATATGCACGCCCGGAACAAGGCCTGCAGGGGTCTACACCGCGGGAGCTGCGCAGAATTACATCAATCTCAGAGGATACCGCATCGGAGAACGCGTCGTCATACTGGGCTCGGGAGACATCGGGCTCATAATGGCGAGGCGTCTCACTCTTGAAGGAGCCAAGGTGTTGGCCGTGGCAGAGATCATGCCTTATTCGAGCGGCCTGCCGAGGAACATGGCGCAGTGCCTTTACGATTACGAGATCCCATTATTTCTCTCTCATACGGTTGTAGAAATTCATGGGAAAAAAAGGGTAGAAGCCGTGACTATAGCCCAGGTGGATGAGCGATTTAAACCGTTGAAAGGAACCGAAAAAAAGTTTGAATGCGACACTATCCTGCTGTCAGTGGGCCTCATCCCCGAGAACGAGCTTACACGGGATGCGGGCATCATGATTGATGAAACGACTGGAGGCGCCGTAGTCGATGAAAGCCTTCAGACTAGCGTTGCAGGCATATATGCATGCGGCAATGCCTTGCACGTGCACGATGTCGTGGACTACGTAAGTCTTGAAGCAGAGAAGGCCGGCAAGTCTGCAGCAAAGAATGCCGCCGGGAGACAGCAGGAAAAAGGAACGATCAAGGCTAAACCGGGTGAAGGCGTCAGATACGTTCTGCCGCACAAGGTCAGCGGACACGCCGACGTAAAATTCTCCCTGCGCGTGTCGTCTCCTGAAAGAAACGTCAAACTGATCGTCACCGACGGCGAGCGGGTTATCAAGACATTTATGAAGACGAGAGTAAATCCGGCGGAGATGATACAGTTGCCGCTGAAGAAAAGCGAGATCAGTGGCAGCCGCGAGATAATAATCAAACTCCAAAATGCCAAGTAAGAATTACGTGTGCATAATTTGCCCGAATAGCTGCGAGATAGTGGCGGATTTTTCAGGAAAAGAAGTAGCGAAGATTATCGGGCAGTCGTGCAGGAAGGGCGAGGAATACGTGCGCAAAGAGATAGTCGCCCCGGAAAGAGGCCTGACGACTACGGTTCCTGTGAAGAACGGAGACGCCGCCCTTGTCAGCGTCAAGGCGTCGAAGACTTTGCCCAAGGAGCTCATACCTAAAGCGGTTTCAGCGGTGGCAAAAGCCAGGGCCGAGGCGCCGGTGAAGATTGGAGACGTTATCATAAAAAACGTCCTAGGGACCGGGGTCGACATCGTCGCGACCAAGAACGTTTCCAGGAAGGCCGGTATAAATACCGGGCAGGATTAATAATTTACTAAGATGAATTCAGAGAAAACCGTCGGCTACCTGCTGCTCGTAACCGGCTTGGGCATTATAATTTTCAGCATATTCTCGGCATCGCAGATATTCAGCGGGTCTAAAAGCCCGCCGGCATTATTCCATATCGAGAAATCCACTCAGCCGATAACCATCGGCGGAATGCAGATACCCGGCCTGGAATTCATACCAATCGACTACCTGAACCTGAGCGGCAACCTGACGTTCTTCCTGCTATTCATGTGGCTGCTCTTATCGGCGGGCGGAAGAATAGCATCCATCGGGATCGGGATGATAAGCATTAAACAGCAGGACCAGCCTAAAGAAAAACAATCTTCTTCTCCGTTATCCTTGCAGTAGCCCTCCTGTTAGCCCAGCACTGTATGCCGACTGCGACGGGCAGGCTCGCAGTGTGACAGAATGCATACTCGGCGTGGACTGCTAGAGACGTTGTCCTGCCTCCGAGACCCATAGGACCGATACCCAATGCATTTATCCGGTCAATAAGATCCTTCTCGAGCGCGGCAACAGACTTGTCGCTGTTACGCGAACCAACCGGTCTCAGGAGCGCCTTCTTCGAAAGCCTGCAGGACTCGTCGGCCGTGCCCCCAATACCTACTCCGATTATAGTCGGCGGGCATGGATTGCCGCCGGCCGCTGCAACTGTTTCAAGGACGAATCTCTTGACTCCGGAAATGCCCTGGGACGGCGTCAGCATCTTTAACGCTGACATGTTCTCTGAACCCGCGCCCTTCGGGAACGCGGTCATTTCGATGTAATCTGCCCCTCCCAGTAGCTCGAACTCTACGACGGGCATTCCTGTTCCTGTGTTATCGCCCGAATTCTTCCTCGTAAGCGGATGCACTGCATTAGGCCTGAGCGGAACCTTCCCGGTAGCGTCCCTGACGCCTTGTCTGATCGCCTCTTCTATCGCTCCGAGGTCGGTCTTGGCCCGGCTGCCGATCTTCACATAGAAAACGGGAAGTCCCGTGTCCTGGCATAGTGGTTTGGAGTTCTTCTTCGCATATTCGATGTTGTCGAGTATCGCCTGCAGGCAGGTCCTTGCAATGCCCTCCTCCTTTTCAAGGGCTATTAATAGCGCTTTTACAACGTCCTCAGGCAAATAAATGACTGCCCTTTCAATCAATTCCGCAGCCGTACCCCTTATAGCCTCCTTTGTAATCATCCTGTTTATTATATTGACATAATCCTGATATAATAACATGTCAAACACTTTCGGCACCATCTTTAGGATCACCACATGGGGCGAATCCCACGGGCCCGCGGTAGGATGCGTCGTCGACGGATGCCCTTCAGGCCTTCCGCTTACGGCCGTAGACATACAGAAGGAACTGGATAGAAGGAGCCCTGGGAAAAGCCCAGTCTCTTCCGAGCGGAAAGAACCCGACAAGGTGGAGATACTCTCCGGCATATTTGAGGGAAAGACGATAGGGACTCCTATATCATTGCTCATTAAAAACCTCGACG
>CAIYYO010000169.1 GCA_903930485.1 Methanobacteriota archaeon | reverse complement strand
TCGTTTGTCTTGGCGGCCTGCACTGTCTCATGTTCGTCAGCTGCCTTAGACATCTTTAGCAAAACATCGTAATTTAACCTTTGTTCATCAGCTATAGTGTTCAGGTAACCCAACAAGTGGGGGAACATCTGCTTATAGCCAGCCAACTCCGTGTTCACCTTTTTCTTGTCCAGTACAAGGGGCAGTACCCTATGCTTGGCGCTGACAGGCTGTTCCTCCTCCGAAGGCATTTTGTCCGGCATATAGTCGGGTATGGGCCTCTTGATGAGTTTGCTTGGCATAATGATCACGCGATCTTCCTGATTTCCAGGGCGACCTTCTCGACTATCTTGTCCTTGAAATCCAGCCTGGGGTTGCCGACGGCATAGGTGTTGATAGAACGGTCCAAAGGAGTGTCGAACTTCCTTTCGACGTCGTTGGCATACGGGAAAAGTATGGCAATCCGCCCAGTCGTGGCGCGTTCTTCCATAAAGGGGTCGCCGTAATAGGCAGTCCAGCACCACTGGTAGCCGTCCTCAGTAGTGTCGATTTCGCCGTCGTAGATGAAGGAGCCGATCTTGGAGAAGCGGGACGACAAGTCCGAAAGCTTCGCCTTGCCTCTCAGGACCTTCCTGGCAAACCTGTCGTAAGCCGTGTTCAGCTCGTCTATGGATTCCGGGAAAACCTGATAGTACCCCTTAAAACCCGTTATCACACTCTTCTTTTCCAGCGAAATAACAGGCAGCCCCTTTTCCGCGTCTCCGAAAGGCGGATTATCTGATGTGTAGTTCGGTATCCTCTTTCTGACCAGCTTTTTCGGCATAATCAATCAATCCTCATGAGAGCAAGAACCCCGTAATATTAGCCCCAAACGTGTCACCGCTTGCTTCCGCAGTGAAACTCTCCCCGAAGTGACTCCAGTTCGACGCAACGGAAGATTCTCCACATGAAAAACGAATGCACCCACGACAGATCTTCTCTTTGGGCTCTATGAAAAGCCCTGCTTTCATCAGGGTATCGATAACGTCATTTTCGTTTATTTCAACCTTTATTTTGCTGCCGAAGTACTGCAGTTCGTCGTCAACTTCCTTCACAGCAGGGTCGGGAATTATCTTGCCTCTCTCGAGTATCACTTCCCTGCCGTGTATCCAGCAATAATCGTTTGTCATTTTCCTGAAGAGCTTATCTGACTGGACAAGTTCATAGCTCGTTTGCAAAGGCAGGAGCGCATAGCGCTCTCCGACCTTCTTTGATATTTCCTGGCCGAGCAGCATGGACTGCATGTGGTGAAGTCCTATGACGAAGCCTTTGCCCTTATCATCCCTATGGTCTTCTGGCAAATTCTTGCCCTTTGGAAAATACACTTTTTCTTTGCCTGTGGGCATCTCTATCTTTTCCAAAATGTCATATACCACCTGCGCTTCAGCGCAGTCCGCCTTCCTCGGCTCAGCCGGCCTCTGATATGCGGGCTTATCCTCGGCTTCCATCTTGTCCGGCATGTAATCCGGTATCTGGCGCCTGACGGTCTTGGTCATCATGAAATCATCCCTCCGATGCATAGAATATGTCCTCGGCTTCGCAGTGCTCCGAGTAAAGGTCCATGTTGTCGACGCGCTTCACGAGCTCCTTTATGGCGGCGTCTGTGGATTTCCTCCAATCAACCCCCAACGCATAGATGCCTACGGACCTGTCCATCCTGGTGCCCTCCACCTCTTCCTTGTCGCTTACATTCGGGAAAAGCACCGCCACCCTTGTGCGCTCGATAGTGCCCTCATTGAACTCGAAGAACACGCCGGCCTGCCAATGGTAGCCGTCCTTTGTCACGACCCTATCGACCCTCTTGAAAGAAGGCATGTCGATAACGGTCTTGTAGAACGAAGTGAAGTTGTAGTATTTCGTGTCGGAAGCCTTGACCAGGTTGTCCACTACAGTGTTGAGCTCGTTCATTGCTTCCGGATAAATCTGTATGTAATCGTCAAGCTTGGCCTCGACCCTCTTCTTGAGCAGCTTCAGCAGCTCGGGTTTCTCTTCTATGGGGTCGGAATATTGGTTATAGTCCGCTATTCTCTTCCTGACGATCTTGTTCGGCATCTCAATCAGACCTCACAAAAGCGGCAATACTTTGGTTATCTCTTAAAAGAAATGAGGCTCCCACGCCATTCGCAACAAATCCTCTGAATTTGCCGTCCGAACTAATCG
>CAIYYO010000168.1 GCA_903930485.1 Methanobacteriota archaeon | reverse complement strand
TGTGAAGTTACGCAGAATACCCACTCTCCGACGAGATAAACCAAAGACTGATATCAAGGAAACTGAACGGAATCAAGATAAAGTTCACAAAAGAAAAAAACAAGATGAGGGGAAATATGCTAACGGTCAAGAGATTGTGCGTGCCCTTGAATCAAGCAAAACACGAAAGCCCAGTTTACATGGATCGTCACCCAACGAAAAGAAACTGGCTGAATTGTTTAAGTCCGGCCAAAAAAAGAGCATAGAGCTCACCCTTTCCGCCGAAAGCCTGAAATCCCTCGGGATAATGGGCGAGAAGGTCATCAGGCTGCCGAATGAGAGGAATGATCTGAAGCAGATGGTCGAGGCCATGGGCGCCTCCTGTGAGATAGTTTCTCCAAAGGCCGGGAAAGTCCTGGCCAAAGGCGTGCCTAATGTAGTGCGCTTCAATAATGACGACGTCATCATCCTCGTAACCGAAGAGAACACCCCTGGATACCGCGGCAAGTCGAAACTGATCATAAACGGAAACAAGCCATTGCTCGCGGTATTGATGGCGCTCGCCCACGAGTCTGATCACCTTCTGCGTGAACGGCTCAAGACCCATCTAGGTAGGAAAGGCTTCACTCCTCGGGATTCAGAGAGGGCCGCCGCCGTAGTCGACGGACTGTGGGCCGCGGCTTTCAAGGATCTCTACTGGAGACTGAGGGACGCAAGCCCGGAGATGGCTGACTCGTTCCTTTTGTACTCGCTTGACGAATGGGGGAAATTCCATCAGGAATTTGGAAATGAAATAGACGATTATGTCAAGGATTTTCAGGGTCTTACATCTGAAGAGCTCTTCACCAACGGTGCTCCGCTATTCGAAGTCACGGCTTCGGAATTAGCAGGCCTGCTGCCTGATGAAGGCAAAGAATCGACTAACTCCGAGGATTTGGATAAGGTTTTCAGCAGGCATCTTTCAGAGATATATTCAGGAAAGCAGGAACTTGCGGAAAAACACCTTGGAAAATTATATTCGGAAAAATGCCAGTTGTGTGTCGCGGCAGGGATCCGGAAAATTGGCGAAGGGACGTACAGAGTCACCGACAAAAGCAACTCGTTCATTCTAAAGAAGTCGGGAGACGGATTCACCGTAACCCTCGAGTGCGGCTACAAGCTCATGTCCAGGATCGCGGGAAGGAACGAGACGGTTTCGCGCTCCTACCTGAAAACGGCTTACCGGGAGTTCAACAAGAATCTAAAGAGCGGCCTGGACAGGATCAAGTCACGCCAAGACCTTGACCTGAAGGTCTTTACGGCTCTCAGCCACGCCGTCGTAAAGGACCTTGAGACCAGGACCGGCTGGCGCAGGGACGTTGAAAACAAGATCGCAAAGAGACAGATCCAGGAGATCTTCCCTAAAAACCTGAAAAACAAGGCATGGATCAAGTATCTCGGATATCGGAATTCCCTGGAATTCAAAGAGATGGACGATTTGGCCATACTCGCAAAGGTCGTGTCGGAATACGACGAGGTCAGGCAGAAGGTAGCCACAGCATTGACGGAGGTGACCAAAATCCAGGGAAGCTACAGACAGGAATCCTGCGAAGCGCTTATCTACTATATCGGAAACGCTGAGGGAAGGACTTTAGAGGTTGACCTAAAGAAAAAACTCGGTTTCACTAAAGGCTCATCCAAAAAGGTCTACGACCCGCTCAAGGCAGGCCCTAATCCATTGATAAAAAGAGAGATTAAAGACTTCGAAGCGACCGCGGAAGCCAGGGAAAAATTAAGACAGGCCTTCGAGCTGATTGGTGGAAAAAACAGACAGAAAGTCGAACAGTCGGTCCAGAATGTGAACAGATCAGATGCCTGCAAGGAGAACGCCTCGCATCCATTCAAGAACATCCCCGCAGGGCATTACCCGCTTTTCATGGAACTTTTCAGGGAGATTCTCGACAAACCCAAGCTCGGGGCCGAGTCGGCTCGGGAGGTAATATACCATGCTGCGGCTCTTTGCAGCCGTCAGGATTCCTTCGGATTCTCGGACCT
>CAIYYO010000167.1 GCA_903930485.1 Methanobacteriota archaeon | reverse complement strand
GATATATTATAATCCAGTTGGCAACCAGCTAATAATTTTACGGAGAGTGTACTTTCAAATGTGCAGAACGATCTCAGTCCTTAACATGCGAAGTACTATTAGAACTGATAGTTTTGATAGTATTAGTGGAGATTTTATGTTCTAAGGCGGGGTCAATTTATAACCGAGTAAACAAACCCCGCCTGATCAAGCCAAGCGACCAGGACGGGGTTTTTATTTTGGGGGTGTAGCTCAATCGGTGGAGCACTGGCCTGTCAAGTCAGAGGTAGTGGGATCGTAACCCATCACTCCCGCCAAATTGAAAATGCCTTGTGCGGTTGCGTTCTTTAACAGATTCATAGCAGCGTAGCTCAGCTGATAGAGCATCGGAATCATAATCCGAACGTCGTCGGTTTAACCCCGACCGCTGCTACCAAACTTCAACATAGGGAAAGGATGTTTATGGACACAGCCGTAGTGGAAAGGAAGTTCAGCCAGATGGGAGCCCGGGCCAGAATAAAGGTCTCGGAGCCCACCTGGGGCCACCCCCAGCCCTTCTCGATCGACATCCGGAAGGACGGGGAAGGACAGTTCTTTGACATCCGTGTCGCGAAGGAGGTCGAAATGCTCGTCCTCGACGTCCAGAAGCGGGACAGGCACCTTCTCCTGATGACCAGGGAAAAGAACGATTCCAAGGGGAAATACCTCTGCGGATTCGACGAAAGGCAGCTGTTCACCTGCGCCCTTCCCGAGAAGGAACGGATTTCGACCGTTTTCGACGCCAAACAGGCCCTCAAACCCGCCGCCATCCGCCGGATCGAAGCCCAGGAGGGGCTGAAGACGGGACGGGCCCACAAGCGCCACAGGACGCTTGGTTCGGGGAGGAAGATACTCAGGCAGGGAGAGTTCATGTTCGTCATGGAACCCGCCTTCCGGCCTCCCGAGGGGTCTTTGACGGTCATCCACGAGGACGAGCCCATGTCCCGCGGACGGAGCCACAATCCCCACACGGCCGAGTACCTGTACCGCACCGGAGGGACGAGCGTGTATGTCTCGGGCTACCGCGGGGCGGGGAACGGCGTCTCCCAGCAGGAGTTCGAACGGCTGCGGCGCGAAGACCCCGACGGGGTCAGGGCGCACCGCTGGGACATCAGGGTCCGCGACGCCGAAGTCTACGTGAAGGGGAAGATCACCCACAGGGACCACGCGACTCTGGACCTCGGGGACATATGGTACCGGGTCTATCTTAATACGGAGGACCAATCGATGCACGCAAAGTCCGTGGCTTTTCTGGACTGAAAAGGTTTTTCGTTCTTTGACAAAATTGGAACCGGATCCTGTGATGATGGGAAGGAAACTTCCTGTCGGGGCACGGCAGATACGTCGTCAGACGTACCGGTGAACTCAGCGCCCTTAAAACAGACTCAAATATCGGCTACCGCCGAGGCGCATCATTACCGGATAACGTGGGAGAGCGGGAGTTGGCATGGTAAAACTACGATCGGTGCCGACCGTACGCCCTGCCTTACAAGCAGGCTTTCCTGTTACAACGTAGAAAGGTGCAGGAAATGAACGTGGCGATGTCCAAATGCTGCCTTTGGGGTCCGGTTCCTTTTTTTTAAAAAAATATCGCAGGCGGGAGGTCGGCATCTCAGGAAGGCTCATAACCTTTCTCAATTCGGTTCAACTCCGGAGTCCTGCTACCAATTAAAAGGCATATTATCCGCTTATTATTATAAGTAGATAATACGCTTGAAATTGCGGGATAGAGCAGAAGTAGCTTAGCAGGCTCATAACCTGAAGGTCGTAGGTGCAACTCCTACTCCCGCAACCACTTAACAGAAGGAGTCGACATATTATGGCTAACAGTATCATGCGGCAGGGAGTGCCGCGAAAGGAGCCATTTATGTCACATCCGAAGGACCGGCGTGAGCGTTTTCTCGTCGGGGTTAAAAAAAGTAGAAGACGCGTTGCTGATTGGTTTAGTTTTTACGGAAGAGAAAAAAGAGAGGAAGAAAGAGAGTTGGCAGCCAGACATCTTCGGGATACCACCAAGCGTTGTGGTGAATCTTGTTGTACGAACCCGAGGAAAAATGGTTGGGCAAAAGGCGGAGGATTAACTTTTCAGGAGGAGAGATTTTTAGAATCTTTGAAAGTTCTTTGAGTTTCGGGCGTGTCGTCTAACGGTTTAGGACGGTTGTCTGATAAGCAACAAACGAAAGTTCGACTCTTTCCTCGCCCACCACAACCATAATAAAGTATTAATACTGAACTCCTAATTGAATCCTCTTACCTGAGGTTCAGAAAAGGAGTTCAATCATGAAGCTGAAAGAAAAGGAACAAGCAAGAAATTTACGAAAAGAAGGATATTCTTTAAAACAAATATCTCAACAATTGAAAGTATCGAAAGGTTCTGTTAGTGTTTGGGTTAGAGATGTTAAATTATCTGATGATCTTATTAAAAAATTAGTTAATACACGATTTGGCAATACTTTGAAACTTGACTGGGCAAAAATATCGCTTAGATCAACCATTTCGATAGGAATGCGCAAATCAGGT
>CAIYYO010000166.1 GCA_903930485.1 Methanobacteriota archaeon | reverse complement strand
CGTCGGTTTTGTATCCCTCTTTTTTGAGTTTAGCCCTGAAGCCCTCGATTGAATCCGGTTCTCCGTGGACAAGGAATATCTTTTTTGGTTTGCTCTTCATGCCATTTACCCATTTGAGCAGGCCGTCCAGGTCCGCATGCGCTGAGAAGCTGTTCATAACGCGTATGTCCGCTTTGACCGCGATATTCATACCCATCATCTTCACCATCTTTGCGCCTTCCACTATCTCTCTTCCAAGAGTTCCCTGCGCCTGGTAGCCTACGAACAGGACGGTATTTTTCGGATCCCACAGGCCGTGCTTGAAGTGGTGGCGTATCCGCCCTCCGGTCGCCATGCCATTTCCGGCGATTATTATGCAAGGCCCTGAATATTCGTTTATCTGCTTTGATTCTTCTGTGGTGTTGGTGTAAACCAGATTATTGAAACTAAAGGGGTCTTTGTATTTAAGGGCTTCAGTATCAAAGTCTTCCCTGTGGCGTGTGAATATCTGAGTTGCCTTGATGGCAAGAGGGCTGTCCAGGAAGACTTTTTCATTGGGCATGTCACCTGAACGGAAGAGCTTGTTAAATGAATAAAGCAGTTCCTGCGTGCGTTCCACGGCAAATGAAGGAATAAAGAGTTTTCCGCGTTTCTTGTACGCCTCTTTTACATAGAACAGCAGGAGGTCGTCGCGAGTATTAATATCGTCGTGCAGCCGGTTCCCGTAGGTGGATTCTATGACCAGATAGTCAGTCTCTTCTACGATCGTCGGGTCGTGCACGATCGGCGCATCCCACTGGCCGATGTCTCCGGAGAAGGTGATCTTTTTTGTCTCGCTGTTCTCAGTAACAGAAAGTTCTATAGTAGATGAACCGATTATGTGACCTGCGTCCAGATACAGCGCCTGTATGTTCTTTCCTATAGAGTAGGGGCGGCCGTATTCAACCGGTGAGAAATGCCTGAATGATGCGAGAGCCTCTTCAACGTCGTATAGGGGATATCTGGGCTCGCGCCCTTCGCGCACGCGTATCCTGTTTTCTTCCTCGGTCTGGGTCTGCTGTACGACCGCTGAATCTTCCAGCATTATCTTACAGAGGTCAATAGTCGCGGACGTCGCGAATATCTTTCCCTTGAACCCTTCTTTTACGAGTTTCGGTATAAGGCCGCAGTGATCGATATGCGCGTGCGTCAAGAGGACGTATGAGATCGTTGTTGGATCGAATCGGAATGGTTCATAATTCAGCCGGGTTATCTCTTTTGTTCCCTGGAACATGCCGCAGTCGACTAATATTTTGTCTTTCCCGGTTTCGATCAGGTAGCAGGACCCTGTGACTATGCGGGCCGCTCCGCAGAATGTCAGTTTCATTTTTTCGCCTTAGTTAATAATTTAGACTTAAGCCTATAAACAGAGAATATTACGGTGTCCGGGAATGGCAGAAGAAAAGGATTGGTCTGGTGAGAAGACGCGCTGCGGCATAGTGAAGGCCATGAAGGAAGCGGCGCCCATGTCCAGGGAACTGTGCTTAGTGTGCAAGGGAGGCCGCATGCTCTGCGGACGCGAATCCTGTCCACTCCTGCAGAAGATACGGATTCAGTCGCCGATAGAAAAGAAGCTTTCCGCCGACATGTTCGGCCCTGCACCGTCCATATTCGTCGGATGGAAATCATATCCCGACGTGTTTGTTGGGCCGATGGCGGCAATCGATCCTGAGAAAGCCGCGATCCTGGATGATCCCTCAAAGTGGTACGGCCTCGGATTCGACGCCATCATAGAGTTGCGTTCTCTTCTGGTCCGCTCGAAGAAGCAGCAGAACGTATCTAACAGG
>CAIYYO010000165.1 GCA_903930485.1 Methanobacteriota archaeon | reverse complement strand
GTCATCATTGAGGATATGTGTTCCGGCTGCGGAATCTGTACCAAGAAGTGTCCCTTTGATGCTATCCAGATAATCAATCTGCCTGAGGAGACTGGGGAGCCCATCCATCAGTATGGCGTCAATGGTTTCCGGCTGTACAATCTGCCTACTCCAAAAGAGGGAGTCGTCGGCGTTGTGGGTGCGAACGGCATCGGCAAGACCACGATGATGAAGATACTCTCCGGCGAGCTTAAACCAAATCTTAGTAAGGATTCCGCCGCCTGGGGAGACGTTGTCGAACGTTTCAGGGGCAAGGAGATACAGAATTATCTTGAAAAGCTTTCGCGCAAGGATATCAAGGCAGTGTATAAGCCTCAGCACGTTGACAAGATCCCTGGCTATGTGAAAGGAAAGGTCGGAGACATATTGAGTAAAGCTGACAACACCGGACGATTGAAGGATATTGTTGACAAACTCGATCTCAAAAATGCGATGGATGCCGACATCAAGGAGCTGTCCGGCGGAGAGCTTCAAAGGGTCGCAATAACAGCATGCCTGACTAGGGAAGCCGACGTGTACCTGATCGACGAGCCTTCAAGTTACCTTGACGTGCGGGAGAGGATCAACATGGCTAAGGCCATCCGCGAAATCGCCGAGGTCACTAAAAAGTATGTCTTCGTCATAGAGCACGACCTCATCGTGCTTGATTACTTGTCGGATTACATCCACGTGATTTACGGTACGCCCGGCGCCTACGGAGTCATATCCAACATCAAGAGCACGCGCGTCGGCATCAACGAGTACTTGTCTGGCTTTTTGAAATCCGAGAATGTCCGTTTCAGGGAGGAGATACGCTTCGGAGTGAAACCTCCAAGCGACAGGCAGGAAATAAAGGAAAAGATAGAATATCCGGCCCTGAAGAAGGACTATGAAAGGTTCAAGCTGGACATCGACGCAGGAACCATAGACGGCCCTGAAATACTAGGGATACTAGGCAAGAACGCGATCGGAAAAACCACGTTCGTCAAGATGCTGGCCTGCGTGATAGAGCCGGACAATACGAAACTAAATCTCAACCTTAGGGTCTCCTACAAGCCCCAGTACATCGAGCCCCAGGATGCCCAGGTCATGTCCCTCGGCCTAAACCCGGACCTCGTAGAACGTTTCAGGATAAAGCACCTCATGGACAGAAACATGGAAGGCCTATCCGGCGGAGAGCTGCAGAAGGTGGCGATCGTCGACTGCCTTACGAAAGACGCGGACCTGTACCTTCTGGACGAGCCTTCGGCGTATCTGGACGTGGAGGAAAGGCTGAAACTCTCGAAACACCTGAAGAGATTCATCGAGGAACGGAACAGGACAATACTCGTCGTAGACCACGACATAATGCTGATCGACTATCTGTCCGACGAATTGATGGTCTTCTCGGGCGAGGGCGGCAAACGCGGCCACGCAAGCCCGCCCATGGAGATGCGAGCCGGAATGAACAAATTCCTGAAAGACATGGATACGACCTTCCGCCGCGATGCCGAGACCAAGAGGCCGAGGATAAACAAGCCCGGATCGGTCAAGGACCGGGAACAGAGGACGAGTGGGGAATATTATTATGTGGAGTGATTAATTAAAGAATATTGCAGGAGTAATGAAGATGGCAGAATTAATTTGCACAGTTGATGAATTTCACAGATTTATCGGTCCCAGCATAAGAAATAAAATTCAGTACATGACAAAGAGAAAGAAACAAGAGTTGAAACATGTCTGCCAAAGGTGCGGGAAGAAAAAAACAGAATTAGATTCTGCATATATTAGGGGTATGGATAGAAAGAAAATTATTAATGGAGTATTGTCGAGATATGTAATAAATGAAGACAAACAGATTATCAAGATAGATGTAGGGCGGGTTGAAAAGGAGATACCGGAGTCACATAAACCTATTGACAAGTATTTTAAATTCCTCTGTACTAAATGCCACACTGAATACGATGCTAAAAAGTAACTAATTCAGTCTTAAGTCATTGCGGCATAAGAAAAAAGGCCAAGAAGGCCTGATTTCCTTAACTCCTGAACATCTTCTCTAAATCTCTTCTCAGCCCGTTCGAAGTCGCGTTCTCGATCTGTACGTATGTCTCCCGGCTCTTGAAGTAGTCCCGCTGTCCTGCATTCTGTTCCCTGTATTCTGATCTGTCATACATGTTGTGGGCTATGT
>CAIYYO010000164.1 GCA_903930485.1 Methanobacteriota archaeon | reverse complement strand
TATCAGGTTGAGGAGGAAGCCTGCGGCGAAGTATAATACGAGCATCGCGGGCAGGAGGATGAGTAATGTGCCTTTCAAAGCCTTGATGACTGTTTTCTTCAGGTCTTCTCCGTGGCTCCCCTCCACGAACAGAGAAGTGCTGACTGCGTTAGGTATCATGTAGAGCAGAGAGGCGATGGAGTAAGCTATATAATAATAGGCGGTCTGCGCCGGGCCGAGGAGATTTAGGACCAGGATAGGCAGGATCTGCGCAGGAGCGCCGGTCAGCAGCCCGGATAGATAGTTGCCGGCCGAAAAACCCAGGGTCTTTTTCAGGAAACCGCCGTCGTAAACCATCGACGGCCTGATACTCTGCTTCCTTAGATAATAAAGCAGGACGAGCATCGAGAGCAGGGAGGCGATCCCGTAAGAGCTGAATATCCCCAATGCCCCGAGGAAGACCAGCGGGACGAGGAGTAAGATCCTTGAAGCCGAGACGATGCTTTGAAGCAACTGGTACTCGGCCTTGCGTAAGGCGATGAAAGCTATGTTTATTATCGAAAGCGTCGAGATCACGGTTAGGAACGCCAGAAAGAGGGCTGCTTTCCACGGGTCTTTGAGCAGTGAAAGCTGCGGAGAGAACAGGTCGATCCCGGCTATGAACACAACCCCTGTTATAATGCAGGGCAATGTTGTTATGATCAGGGTCGTATTGAATATCCTGGCCTTGTCGCTCCCGGGAAAGAACCTTATCATCGAGGAATCAAGGCCGAACCTGGTCAGTAATACGATGAAAGACATCGCCGACATCAGAGCGGTCGCAATCCCCACATCCCCTGCGGCGGGGTAGAGCTTCGCCGCGAGGACCCAGAAGAAGAAACCGAAACCTGACCCCGTCACAGACGTCAGCATTATGTAGAGCGAATTCTTGAACAAGGGTTCTTTGGCAATTTTTTTCGCTTTGTTAATCATTTTTTAATGCTTTTACCTGCGGAATTCCCTGCTAGAACAGGTCGCTGAGCGAACGTCTGAAGGCTTCCCTGACCTGCAGGCCATTATGCCTCATATGATATAACGTATCGTGGACGACTGAGCCGAAGAAGATTATGACTGCATATGCTGTCATGCCTATGCCTATCGGTCCGATGACCTCCGAAGTGAAATCGCTCGTCGCCTGAATGTCTATATTTGGGAGATACACGTCCCTGTCGTCCAAGGGATAGAATATCTTGACCGGCCCGTATATCATGTCGGCTATCACGTGCCCGGTCAGCATCACTCCGAGAAGAAGAAAGAACGTCTGCCACCGGTCCGAACGCGTGTTCTTTTCGAAATGGTATGAAGCGATGAATAACGCGAAAGGCGCGATCATCGTCACGTAGACGTTGTGCATCGACCGGTACACCGTCGTGTACCCCAGGGGGACGAGAAAGTGGTCCAGGTCTATCAGCACTGCGAGAAAGCTTATGAAGGCGATATACGTCACCTTGTGCTTTCTGTGGAGTCCCATTGCCATTCCTGCGATGAGCGCGAGTATGAAGTGTGCGAGGCTGTCCATTGTCTTAATATGCGTCGTTGTATAATAAATCCTTTGTAGGCAAAAAAGAAAGTCTTTTTTTACAGGAATCCCACTCCGAAATAGATTAAGCCGGCGTCCCGCGCTTTGACCGGCAGGATGGTCTGGCGCGAGTCGACCATGACGGGGGTCCTCATCTCTCTGCATATCTCGTTCCAGTCATATCCCATGTATTCCCGATGATCTGCCATTATTATGATGCAGTCGATCTCCTGGAAACCTTTTTTATACGAGACTCCGAACTTCTCTGTCTCTTCCTTTGAGTACAGGGGATCGAATGCGTACACGCCGCCTGCTTTTCCTTTCAACGCAGCGATCACTTCGAGGCCGGTGGATTTGATGGTCTCTTTTACGCCGCCCCGGAAAGCTATCCCGAGAACGAGCACGTTGGATGATGCAAGCTCTTTACCCGCCTGCTTCAACCCCTGCACGGTAAGGCTTATGATGTATTCCGGCATCGAGTCGTTGACATTGCGCGCGGTCTGGATAAGTATCGTGTCTTTGTCCATGACGAAGTAGGGATAATACGGGATGCAGTGTCCGCCTACCCCGCCCGGAACGTGCAGATGACAGAAGGGCTGGGTATTGGCTGCAGTCTGCACCTCCATGTAGTCCACGGAAAGTTTCCTGCATATGCGTTCCAGCTCGTTGGCGAGGCCGATGTTCACGTCCCTGTACACGCCCTCGAAGACCTTGACGAGTTCGGCTGCCTTGATGCCTGAAACAGGTATCACGCCTTTTGAATTCACGACAGAGTAAATGCCCACGAGCGCGTCCCTGGACTTTTCATCTATGGCCCCGACGATTTTAGGATACCTTCCTTCGATGTCCCTTAACGCCGTCCCTGTCATGGTTCTTTCCGGGCAGTGGCCGAGGCCGAAGTCATTTCCAGCCTTCAGGCCGGATTTTTCAAGGATCGGTATCAGCTTTTCGGTCGAGCCCGGCGGCATCGTGCATTCGGTGACTACGATGTCGCCTTTTTTCAGGCCTTTTGATATGTTTTCGGCGACCGAATAGACTGGCGACAGATCTGGCTTGTTGTCCTTGATAAGAGTGGGTACGAGTATTATCATGACGTCGGCCTGCTTTGCCGCGCTGATCGCGTCCGTTGTGGCAGTAAGCCTCCCTTCTGAGGCGTTCTTTTTGACTAGCTCATCAAGACCCGGCTCCTCCTTGATGTGGTTTATCCCTTTGTTTATTCCTGCGACTACATCCGGCGAGATATCTATTCCGGTAACGTTCGCTCCCTTGTCTGCGAATATCGTCGCAAGCGGGAGGCCCATTTTCCCCAGGCCGTAGACTGCGACCCTCGCTTTGCCCGTTTTAAAGGCTTCAGCAGATTCCTGGGAACTTTTGCCGTAGATTTTCATATCCTGTTAAGTATCCTGAATTTCTTGGGAACGTCTTTTATTATCCTTGCCGGGTTTCCGGCGACGATCTTCCATGGCGGGACGTCCTTCGTAACGACGGAGCCGCTGCCGATCAGTGCGCCTTCCCCTATCTCGACCCCTGGGAGTATGACTGCGTTGGCACCGATGCTGGCGCCGCGCCGGATCATTGCTCCGACAAGCTTGCCCCACTTTTCCCTGACCGGGTATTTGTCGTTTGTTATTACAGACCTCGGCCCCATGAAGACGTAGTCCTCTATGACTGTGTTCGTGGGAATGTAAACGTTGGATTGGATGCTGACATGGCTTCCGATCCTGGTCGAGCCGTCGATGACGGTATTCGTGCCTATCAATACGGAATCCCCGACTGAAGTCTTCTCCCTGACAAGGATGTTGTGGCCTGTTCGCAGATCGTCGCCTATCGAGACGTTGCTGTAAAATGTGGAGTTGGGGCGTATGACAGCGTCCCTGCCGATCCTGGTGCCGGGGAATACGTGGTCGGCGATCTCTTTTTTTCTCTTCAGGATTACGTCGAGTATGGCTGTTTCAGGGAATCCGAAGACGCATCCGTCGAATACTACGGAGCCCGCGCCGATGCTGCTTTTTCCGTAGAAGGCCGCCCTGCCCAAGACCCTGACGTCTTTCATCGTTTCTCTGCGACTTCTTTGATTGTGTTCGCGATGTGGTTCAGGTCCTTTGTCGTCAGGGACGGGTGTATCGGCAGGGAAAGCACCTGTTTGGTCACCTTTTCCGCGACCGGCAGGTTGTCCTTGTAGCCGAGCTTCTTATAGAGCGGCTGCTTATGAACAGGTACGGGGTAATGTATCCCGGTGCCTATGCCCGCATCTTTAAGGATCTCCGCGAGCTTGTCCCTGTCGACCGGGAACGTGCCGTTGATCTTTATAGTGTACTGGTGGAAGACGTGCTTCACGCCCTTGTTCAACCTCGGCGTAGTCAGGCCGTCGATGCCTTTCAGCTTCCTCGACAAATAGTCTGCATTGCTTATCCTGGCCTCGTTGAATCCGTCAAGCCTCTCCAACTGGGCTATCCCGATCGCTGCGGCAATATCTGTCATCCGGTAATTATAGCCCAGGATTTCGTGGTTATACCTGACCTTCGAGCCGTGTTCGCGCAGCATCCTCAGCCTTTCGGCTATCGAGCCGTCATCGGTCGTAACCATGCCGCCTTCCCCGGTCGTCATGTTCTTCGTCGGATAGAACGAGAACGCTCCGGTCCCGTATGAACCGACTTTTTTGCCGTTGTACTGCGCGCCGTGGGCTTGGCAGGCGTCTTCTATGACTGCGAGCTTGTTGTCCTCCGCTATCTCCATTAACGCCTTCATGTCTGCAGGGTTGCCGTAGAGGTGAACCGGCATGATCGCCTTGGTCTTTTTCCTTATCTTTTCCTTCACCTTCTCCGGGTCTATGTTGTAGCTGGATTCCTCGATGTCCGCGTATACTGGTTTAGCATTGCAGTATAGTATCGAGTTCGCCGAGGCGATGAAAGTGAACGGCGTCGTTATGACTTCGTCGCCTTTGCCTATGCCGTGGGCGAGGAGGGCCATATGCAGGGCCGTAGTTCCGTTGCTTGTCGCTACTGCGTGTTTTGTTCCGGTGTATTTTGCGAACTTGTCTTCGAATTCCTTTACTTTAGACCCCTGGGCTATAGTCCCGGAGGACAGAACTTCCAGAACGAGGTCTTTTTCTCTCTTTCCGAGTATTGGCTTAGCAATCGGTATCATTTTGTCGGTTTGGATTTGTAGCACAGTATTTATAATAGAATACATTAATTTAAATAATATCTGATAATTTTGAGATATATAACATTATAAAACCTTACTATTTAAATACCAAAATCAATAATTAACTATTCTAGAAAAAATATGAATAATAACCCTATTTAATTGAAAAATGAACAAAAAAATGAAAACAAATGATAAAATAATCG
>CAIYYO010000163.1 GCA_903930485.1 Methanobacteriota archaeon | reverse complement strand
CGAATTCTTTTATCTCATATCTGAGCTTCTCCATGAATTCGCCCGGTGGGATTCTCCAGTCGTCGGTCTTTTTCTTGAATCCGTCGCTCATGGGCCAGGATTCGTCGTCGGCGATGTCAAAGAGAATGTATTTGCCGTTTACGCCCTTGACTCTTGAAAGCGCAGTATACCTGTCTTTCTCTAGTAGTTCGACATCGATCCCTTCTTTCAGGCCGCATAACGCGAAGATGTAATTTGCTCGGAAGCTGTATTGGGGGCCGGCCGAAAATATGTAGAGGGAATTCACGTCCTCGGTTTCAAGATACAGGAACGGCTTCTCGCAATTATCTTGTATCCATCGGGCCAGTCGCTTCGCTTTGAGCGTAGGCGGGGCATATCTGGAAACGTCCGTATCCCTGTAGAACTGCTCGATCAAGGTCTTTACGTCCTCCTGCCGCAGGCCGAGCGCATCTATCAACTCATCGGCTTTTTTCGATAATTCCGGCCTTTCCCGATATTTCGACCTGCATTCTTCGATGTATTTTTCGGCCGTATCCTTCTTTTCCGATGCTTCGTCAAACCTCTGCCTCAATTCCGGGACGGCTTCTATGTTGTTCTCGCAAACCGACACGGCTTGTTTGTATAAGTTCATCGCTCCGTCGAACCTGCCGTTTTCGAGCATCTCGTCCGCGAGCTGTATATAGACAATAGCCTCGCCCAAACTCTGGTTCATCAGCAGGAGGTGATCGATCTCCTCGTCTGTTAACTCCTTTTCTTTCTCCGCAGCCACGACCGAGGGATGGTTCATCAGACACATCGTAACCTCTGCGAAGGATGCTATCCTCGCTGACGGCGAAGCCAAAATCATCGGAATACGGCCCTTGTATAGCGGTTCTTCAGCTATCCTGCCCCTGGCGATCTGCATATTCGCGATGCTTGCGAGGTTGGCTCCCAGGCTGTCGATGGTCGCCTTATCTCCTATGTGTATGGCGTCGCCTGCGTCTATTCCTCCCAGGTCCCTGAGGGCTTTTAAGTATAACGTGGAGTGCGGCTTAACCACATCGCTTGAAAGGTCTTCAGGGTATTCGATCGCCGTAAAGAAGCGGCTGAGCCCGGCGCATTCCAGCACCGTCTCTACCATCGGGTTGTTGGAGACAGCCGCAAGGACGACTCCTTTTTCAACGCAGGTTTCAAGGAATAAAGTAACGTCCTTATAGACGTATTCCTTCATCGAATTAGACATGAAAGTCTTGTTATATGTGTCTACGACATCGGATAACAATGAGTCGGAAAGGATCTCCTGATCGATCGCGTCCTTGCCCAGGCAGAGATGGACCGCGCGCCGGACGGTGTCCTCGTCAAGTTCCGTCGTGCGCTTCTCCCGAACTATCCTAAAGACCGCCCGCGTAAATTCCTCAGGCTCGATCCTGAGCAGGCCTTCGGCTTCGATGATCGGGTCCAGTTTGGCGCTTGCCTTCATGAGGGCATTGCGCGCGGCCGAGATCGTATCTATCAGGGTCTGGTCGACGTCCAGGAGGAAAGCCTTCTTTCCGTCGATCAATGCGACGAGGTGGGGTCTTGCAAGGACTTGAGAGGTGTTTAGTTCGATCTTTTCAGGCTCGCCGCCCGGCTGAGCTGCCCTGATATTCTCCTCGGTCGCGCCTTCTTTGTCAGGGTCTGTTTTTTTGGTGTAGTCGATTATCCTCTGTCCAAGGTTCTTGGGGAAGATCTTTTCCGACGGGCCGGTTCCCTTGCGGGTCACGTACCCTTCTTCTTCGAGGTAGTCGAGGATCTTCTTGAGGGTCTGTCTCGATATTCCGGCTTTTGTTTCGAGGTATTGCCTTGACGCGTAGCCCTTTTCGCGGCATCCGAGGACGAGTGCATAAATGGCGTTGCCAACGTGTTCTTTTCTTGTGAGCCTGTCGTTTATGAGTGAGGTTATCACGTCTCCGAAGGCTCCGGAGAACGCGTTCCATTCCTCGGCAGGCACTATGGATCCTTCAGGATACGTCATCACCTTGCCGCCGGATAGGGCGCGCATCAGGTCGACGACTCCCCATGTCCTCAGCCTGTAGGAAAATTTCCTGTTAGAGTTGAATACTCCCTCAATCCATGATCCCTGGCGCAGACTCTCCGTCGCTTTTTCAAGCCTCTTGTCTTTCCTGGAAAATTCCATGTCCAGCCGGATATCGTCCAAATCGAATCCTGCGGCTATTCGCAACAGCACCCTGCAGCTCAGGTCGCCCAGCCCGGTAGCCTCCTTTAGAGCGATCACTATCCTGCTTT
>CAIYYO010000162.1 GCA_903930485.1 Methanobacteriota archaeon | reverse complement strand
TCTCTTTCCTGTGCTTAGGAATAATGGATTAGATATTTTGGGTTAATATTTGGAGTTTTTTTAACCCCTGGGTCCCAATATAAATAATCTTTTAAATATTCGAGTCGGACAATGGCTAAGGATCAAGGCAAAAAGGTCGCGAAAAAGACCAAGGCGGAAAAGAAAAGGGAGCAGTTCATGTATGTCATGGCGTTCATAGTCATAGGGACGATGCTTTTCTCGGGCCTGTACTACTACGGCAATTCAGGGAACGGCGGCCAAACTACTCAGCCTACTCAGGAGGTACCGTACTTCGACTCCTTCCAGGCCAATCCTATTCCTTTGAATTCCTCGCTTATAGTAACCGTTGGCGTCGTGCGTCCCGAGGTCATCGCCATGGCCAAGGCTTCATGCATAAACTTCCAGCAGGTCCAGTGGATATACAACCTGACGGATTCCGGCCTCAAGGGCGTGGTTTTGACGGCCGTCAACCCCCAGAAGAGCCAGTATTACGACCTCTGCGGCAGCTTCATATATTTCAAATTCACATACGATAATCCGCCGGCCGATCTTTCAGGCTTGGACGCGAAGTTAAGGAACACATTGGGCGACTATGTTCTGAGGAGGACTTATACGGGCCTCCTCCCCATGAACCTCTCGGGGCCGGGAACAGACAAGGTCTATGTGATAGGCAGTCCGGACATAAAGACCGGAGACAAATCGATAATACTCCTCTTCCAGAAGGCGACCGACAACAGTCCGTTCGCGCTCGAGGCGAAAAAGCTCGTACAGGGCCCGGTCATCGAAGGCACGGTGCAGTCGATCGACGCTTTGCTGGTCCACGGTTCGATTGTTTCAGACTTCGATCTCCGGAACATATCGACTATCGCGAACATGTCAGATGCCAGCGTATCTCCTCCAAAGGTGGTCGTGAATTCCTCGTTGAACGGCTCGCTCCTGGATGAGCTGAAGAGCATCCCGGCCGTGAGCGTCGAGGCGCAGGAAAACAGTACGGCGCTTTCTTATAATAAGTCCTTTGCCGACATCAGGCAAATCCTCGACGCCGCGAACCTGACCTATTCGCTCGTAAACGGTTCCGTTTCCCTGAAATTGCCGGCCAACTACAGCATCCCGAAAGCGAAACAGGTCCTGGCTGCCGCAGGGATAAGCGGCGCAGAGTTCAGGAAAGACGGCTTCCTGAAGGTGCCGAGCGATGTGCTGATAGATGGAACGGTCGCAACCGTAGACGGCAGCGACAAATTCAACGCAGCCCTGAATACCTCGACCAATGTCGGAGACACGGTCAACATAACTTTGACGGCGCTGCAATTCGGGGACCAGGTATACATAGTCGGAGGACAGCAGACCTGATTTTCTTTCTTTTGGTTTTTTTCCCCGGTCCGGGTGACGGGTTTTATCCAGTCCCTTCTTATGAATTAATGCCTTTTCAACATGGTCTCAAGCATCCGTAAGAGAGACGGCGGTATCGTCGCATTCAATCAGCGCAAGATTGCATCAGCCATAGCTAAGGCGCTGAAGGCGACTGGTTCCGGCGATGAAGCCCTTTCAGGAAAGCTTTCTCTGGAAGTAGTTTCCGAGATAGACCGTTCGTTCCCCGGAAAGGTCCCCGGCATCGAGAACGTCCAGGACCTGGTCGAAAAGGTTCTAATCCGTGAGGGTCTTAGCGAGGCCGCAAAGGCTTACATCCTCTACCGGGACAGGAGGGCTAGGGAGCGAGGCTTGAAGAAGGTCCTGGGAGTAAGGGACGACCTCAAGCTCGGAGTCAACGCAATAAGCGTGCTTGAAAGAAGATACCTCGCCAAAGACAACGACGGAAACGTGACAGAGACTCCCGGCGGGATGTTCCACAGGGTCGCAAAAGCCGTAGCGTCCGTCGACCTCAAATACGGAAAGACCTTTGAAGAAGTTTATGAACTGGAGGCAAGGTTTTACGAACTCATGTCGTCTCTTGTCTTCCTGCCCAACTCCCCGACCCTGATGAATGCCGGAACCAGCATGGGGCAGCTTTCGGCCTGCTTCGTCGTCCCTGTCGAGGACTCGATGGAGAGCATATTCGACGCCGTGAAGAGCATGGCGATCATCCATCAAAGCGGCGGAGGCACCGGGTTCTCATTCAGCGGGCTGCGGCCGTCCGGCGACGTCGTGAAGTCCACGGGAGGGGTTGCTTCCGGGCCTGTTTCCTTTATGAGGGTCTTTGATGCAGCGACCGACGTGATAAAGCAGGGCGGCAGGAGGCGCGGCGCCAACTTGGGCATCCTTCGGGTAGACCACCCGGACATCCTGGAATTCATCAAGTGCAAGGAGGACGCGAAGGCGTTCAACAATTTCAACATCTCGGTAGGCCTGACCGACGGATTCATGAAGGCCCTTTTGGATGGGCGAGACTATCCGCTCATAAACCCGCGGACCGGTAAGGAGACTAAAAGGCTCGATGCAGGAATGGTCTACGACCTCATCGCCGAGACGGCCTGGAAGACGGGCGACCCCGGAATAGTGTTCCTCGACGAGATAAACAGGTATAACCCGACGCCGAAACAGGGAATGCTCGAGAGCACGAACCCATGCGGCGAACAACCCCTGCTGCCCTACGAAAGCTGCAACCTGGGCTCTATCAATCTATCGAAGATGGTAGCGGGCGGAATGATCGACTGGGGCCGGCTCGGGTCGGTCGTACGGGATGCCGTGCATTTCCTGGACAACGTCATAGACTCAAACCGTTTCCCGTTGCCGGAGACCGAGAAAGCGACGAAGGAGAACCGGAAGATAGGCCTCGGGGTGATGGGGTTCGCGGAGATGCTGATACTCCTCGGGGTTCCTTACGATTCGGACAAAGCAGTGGAACTGGCAGAGGAGGTGATGTCTTACCTAGACAGGGAAGCGAAGAAGAGATCCGAAGAGATCGGTATGGTTCGGGGTTCGTTCCCGGGATTCGCGGAAAGCATATGGGCCGGGAAATACAAGGCTCTGCGGAACGCGACTGTTACAACGGTCGCCCCAACAGGTTCGATAAGCATAATCGCAGGCTGCTCCAGCGGGATTGAACCTCTTTTCGCAATATCCTTCGTAAGGAACGTGATGGGCGGGGTCAAGATGGTGGAGACTAACGGATTCTTCGAGGAAACTGCAAAGATGCGGGGCTTTTATTCCGAGGACCTTATGGCTGAAGTGGCATCTAAAGGGACGATAAAGGGTATAGGCGGGATACCTGACGCGGTTAAGAAGGTCTACGTGACGGCTCACGACATCTCTTACGAATGGCACGTGAAGATGCAGGCCGCGTTCCAGAAATACACCGACAACGCCGTATCCAAGACGATAAACATGCCCGAGGACGCGACTCCGAAGGATGTCGAGAATGCCTACATGCTCGCCTACAAGCTGAAATGCAAGGGCATAACCGTTTACCGGTATGCGAGCAAGGACAAGCAGGTCCTCAGCTTTTCCGGAACCGGCGGGGAACGAAAGAAATACGTCGAAGCCGACTGCGAATATGCCGGAGGGTGCCCGAAGGACAGCTGCCGTATCTGAGCTGAAAATACATGAAAAAAAACAACGTGATCCTTTACACAGGCAACGGAGGCGGAAAGACGGCCGCATCGCTCGGCCTGGCCTTGCGGTCGGTCGGCCACGGGAAAAAGGTCGTAATAGTCCAGTTCATGAAGGGCCGGAGCAGCATAGGAGAGTACTTGATTAAAGACCGGCTGGCACCCGAATACGTTATACGGCAATTCGGCAGGGAAGGATTCGTTGACCTCAAGAACCCATCGCAGGCGGACAAGGAAAAGGCATCTGAAGGCTTTGGATACGCCAAGGCTGCGATGAAAGGAAAGCCCTTCCTTCTCATCTTGGACGAGATAAACCTGGCAGTGGCTACAGGCCTCCTCGACCTTGAAGAAGTGATAAAATTCATTCGATCGATACCTGCAGGCACTATAGTGGTCCTGACCGGCCGGTACGCGCCAAAGAAGCTGATGGACGCCGCTGACTACGTGGAAGAGGTGCGGGACGTGAAGCGGCCTGCCGGGAACGTCCCTCCCAGGGAAGGTTTCGAATACTAAAAACCGGGCTGCATAGACTGTTTAATTAGACGTAAACGAAAATATATCCTCGGATTTCTTTAAATCAAAATGGTCGAAGCAACAGCCAGGGCGTCGGCGAAACTTGTATCCGGGCTACAGGAGAAGGGCGCATCATTCGCGTTGGACCTGGAAGTGAGGGCCCGGGTAGAGGTAACCGAAGAAAAAGGAGTGATCGGTGGCGTTGTAGTGCCCGAACTGGAGGTCTTGGCAAAAAAAATCATTGAATTTTTTGGATACGATTATGGCCTTGAAATAGAGATAGAGACGGCCGTCCCGTTGGATTCAGGTCTAGGGGTGACTGAGGCATCTGCCATCGCAACCGCCCTCGGAATCGCCGGAGCCCTGGCAAAAAAACACGGATCCATCGACGAGCTCAAGATAGACAAATACCTTAACGAGCAGTATATGGTCGTCGCTGACAAGCTGGTGGACAAGAAGAAACTCCTTGAACTATGTGCTGGCTTGGGAGAATACGACCGGCTATGCGCAAGCCTGTACGGCGGATTCATCGTCTCGGACAACAGGAAGAGAGCGATCGCACTCCGGGGCGAGATGGAGACACTGCACGCAGTATCGGCATTTCCCGATAAACCGGCGCCGATCGACTCTGCCATGCCTCGACTCTACAAGAACGAGCTGGAGATACTCTGGGACGAAGCCGTGAAAGGAAACCTCTATACGGCGATGAAATTAAACACCCTTCTGTATGAAACAGATCTGCCCAAAAAGATGCTCGCCGCGGGTGCTCTAGCCTCCACGATCTCTTTTCCCGCAGTCATCGGTCTTGTAAGAGACGAAGGAAAGTTAATAGAAATAGAAGATGCGGTAAAGAAGGAAGCTGCGACCCAGATCATAAAGATAAGCAACGAGCCTGCAAGGGTCCTTGTAAAACCGCGCAGGATAGTCAAGACGAAAGAGTTCCTCGAGATCAAGGGAGCCCAGGAATACCACTTCCTTTAGGTCTTTTCCTTCTCAAGGAGTTTCTTTATCTCTCCAAGATAGAACGTGTCCCAGCCGTCTGCGATGTCTTTCTCTTCCTCGTCTGGCACATTTTCATGCAGGAGGTCTATCCTTGTTTTTGCCTTTGAGGCATGCCCCTCATGGGCACCCTTCTCTTCCTTCAAAGTAAAGGTTGCCTTCGAGGGTTTCGGCCAATCCCCTGAATACCATTCCTGTACCAGTTGCTTTTCCGCGTCGACCACAAGGTTCTTCCCATGGATGTCTCCGCCCCAGAGAGAAAAAGGCGCGCCTGCCTTTTCGCTCATCTTTGCCGGCCCGCCGCCCCATTCCTCGATCACCTTCGGGTCGACCAGTGCCTGCCATACTCTGTCTGCTGGGGCCTTGATATCGTAAGTCTGTCGGATGGTTTTCATCTCAGTACTACATTGAATGGGCTGGATAAAAGGCGCCGAGGAGTTCAGATTAAGCCGTAATAATGCAAAATGATAGCGAGGCAGAAAAGACTAAGAGCTATCCCACCGTAGATGTAAAATAGGCCTCTTGACTTCATGTTCTCCAAAATCTTCCTCTCAGGCCGATCTGATATATAAAATGTCTTGATGTTCTTCCCCTTGTGTATCACGAGGTCGTTTACCCCTACAACATTTTCAGGCTTTGAAGGGTTAAGCCCCATGTCTGCAGTGCCCAACACGTAGACGTAATCCCCTGATTCAATCAAATATTCTCTGAACCTCATCGTCTTGTTCCAGTTGAAGAGATTTTTATAGCTTTCGCCCTTTGCATAGAGATATTCGATGACCGAGTTTGGAGGATCCTTCTTGAGGCCGCTTTCATATTCGTAATCCATCGGCACCTGAATCGTCGCCCCGTCCGGTTCGACCATTACCATCCCCGAATCATCCTTGATGTAAAACGGGATCCTTCTTTCACCTTTTTCGACCATTGCCCAGCCGCTGCCTCCGGAGCTGCGCCTGTACTCTTCGACTGTGTATTTGTAGTACACGCAGTCTTTCTTGGAGAACGGGCTGAACATCCTCAAGACGTAGGGGACTGCCTGTCCATACACCTCTACCGGGCCCACGGCGACAGAGGCTGCCGTTGAGGTCGGAGTGTCCTCTATGAGGCGTCTAACACGCAGGGATACAAGGCCTTTAATAAAAAAGAGGAGACCGATAAAGAAGAAAATGATGTAGAAGATAAAAGTGGCACCTACAAAATTCTTGTCGAAAATTTCAGTCATTTTTTGATTTTCTGGACGGCTCTGTGACCATCAGATCTTCACTTCGACCACTTGTCTCTTCCCTTCCTCTGCCTTGAACAGCTCTTCAGGCCTGTACCTAAGGGCCGTCGCAACGACTATATCGGGGATAGACTGGATCCTTATGTTGTATGCAGTGACGCTGTCGTTATAGAATTCCCGCCTGTCCGCGATCTCGTTCTCGATGCCCGTGATCCTGTCCTGAAGCTTGAGGAAGCTTTGGTTGGCTTTCAGGTCCGGGTAATTCTCCGCGACGGCGTAAAGCGTTTTTACCGCTTCCGTAGTGTCCTTGTCTACGCCTGCCTTCTCTCCCACGGTCCGAGCGTTCATCAATGCAGCACGTGCATCCGTGACGGCCTGCAGCGTCTTCTGCTCGTGCGCCATGTATCCCTTGACTGTTGAGACGAGGTTCGGGAGTTCGTCGGCCCGCTGGGTCAACAGCACGTCGATATTGGCCCAGGACTTCCCTATATTGTTCTTCAGCATCGCAAGGCCGTTGAATATCGAGACAAAATATACTACGACCGCAATTAAAACGAATGCAGCCCCCGTGAATAATAACAGATCCGTTCCCGTGCTCATTTAGATCACTTCCATTATGAATTTGGTCTGATCATCCTTAAAAACCCCTTTTATTTCCTCATTTACAAAATACGAAAGATATAGAGGACTGCCACCAAAGAGATAAAACTCAGGATAGCACCGCCATAGATGCCCACGACGGCCTTCCTTTCGAGCGACCTCCTCAATTTGTCCTCGGGTTTGTCGGAAATGAAATAAGGCATATCGGGCGCTTTATGGATAAGTATCCTGTTGGTATGCTCTGTATCCTCCAAGGGCTTTTCAATCTCATCCTTGGTCATTGCAGCTCCGAGAACGTAGATATCGTCTCCTGGCTTTATCGTGTATTCCGAGAAGACGATCTTTTTGCGCAGGCCGAAAAGGTCCGTAAGGTCTATGCCTGCGCTTTCCAGGAATTCTTTGACGTTCTCCGGGGTCTTATGGAAGATCCCTGTGGCGTATTCATAGTCGTCTTTGACCCTTATTTCAGCTTCCGACGGATTCACCAGAACCTCTCCGATATCGTCTTTCAGCAGGAATTTCACCTTCCCCTCGCCTTCCTGGATTGTGACGCAATGCTTGAATTTTCCGCCTACGAGTTCCTCTGCCTTCCATTTGTAATAGACGCATTCCTTGTTCGAGAAGGGGGACTTAAGAACGCCTCCTGCCGGGACCACCCTACCGTAAAGCTCGACAGGGCCCAGTGCTATAGACCTTATTTTGGACGTCGGCGTATCCTCTATAAGCCGCTTTCTGCGAAACCTGTAAAGGCCCTGAGCGAAGAAATATATCCCTGCAAAGAAGCCTACCGTGCTATAGAGCAGTAATTCCCCGATCGATTCCATCGTTCACTTAATGGATTAGTTCAAAACACCTTTAAATAATAAAGTATGATTGCAAGACATACCAGGCTCATAGCCGCTCCTCCGTAGACGCCGATGAGAACTTCACGCCGGAGATTCGCGAGCAGCTTGCCTTCCGGGTCGTCAGAGATGGAATAATAGTTTTTCCCTTTCTGTATAATTAATTGCTCTGTTCCTGGATCTTTTCCCGCAGTGCCGAGGATGTATAGGTTATTCTGCGGCTCGATGGAATAAACCGTGATACGCTTGTCAGCCCCGTAAACGCAGGCTTTGTTCAATCCATCCGGATCGAGGTCGACGATGGCGCCTTTAGGGTCTACGAGGACTTTTCCGGTGTCGTCTTTCAAATAGAACTGTTTCATGGCCTCCTCGTCTTTTACCGTAGACCAGTAGCCTTCGGGATTCCTGTAGCTCCTGCCCTGGTTCACCTCCTCGATGCGCCTGTAGTATACGCAGTCTTTGTTCAGGACTGGGTTCTTCAGCATTTCCTGGCCCTGGATTGGAACGACAGCGCCGTAGACTTCGACGAATCCCATGGCGATCGAACGCACCATGGACGTGGGGGTGTTCTCGATCAGTCTCTTCCTGCGAAACCATTTTAGTCCTTTTATGAAAAAAGCCGCTCCGACTAAGAAGCCGATAAAGGAGCCCAGCAGGATGAAAGGATCGTATTCGCCTTCTTTATAATTCCTGCCTGCCGCTCCCCTGGCGGCCAGATAGAACCCCTGAGAAAAGCCGTTGGCAAAATCATCAGCAAGCGCCATCATATCCACCCGAAATACATCATGATTATCGCAAGACAGCCCACGCTGAGCACGGCGCCCCCGAATACTCCCCAAAGGATCTTTCCCCCAAGTTCAGAGAGTATCTTTTTTTCCGGCTGATCGGATATGTAAAAAGTCTTGTTGTTTGCTCCTTTATGGATCATAAGGTTTTCTGAGCCGTTTGCCGAGCCCGCGCTGTCTTGAGAGATGTCTGCAATCCCCATGACGTATATGCTATCCCCTGGCTCGATAAAGTATTCCCTGAAGCGCATCCTCTTGTTCCATCCGAAGAAGCCTTCATGGGATATCCCGTTTTGGGATAAGAATTCCAGGACGCATTCCGGGGGATCGTTCCCGTTGCCGCTGTTGTATTCGCTGTCTATGGGTATCTCTATCCTGGCTTCGTTGGGATTGACGAGGATCTTGCCCGTATCGTCTTCAACATAGAACTGGCTCCTGCATTCTCCGGATTTGAGGGTCACCCACCGGCTGCTCTTGCCTGAATGCCTGTATTCTTCTATCGAATACTTGTAGTATACGCAGTCTTTTTTGGAGAAGGGGCTGGACAATTTACCTTCGCAAGGCACGGCTACTCCGAAAACTTCGACGAGGCCTACGGCGGCGGACCTTACTTTCGACGTCGGGGTATTCTCGATCAGCCGCTTAAGCCTGAATGCGGAGAGCCCGTGAACGAACAAGATTATGCCGCCGAAGAATCCTACGAGGCTGTAGCCCACTATCTTTCCGCCGGAAGAAGACATTTTGCCCGGTTAAGAATTTGCCTGAACAGGTATTTAAACGCCTAATGGGGCCGGGATACCTCTCACGTCGTCTATAAATCATATCATCCCAAAATAAAAAAGTATGATCGCGAGGCATACTATGCTTAAGGCAGCGCCCCCGTAGACCTCTGTCAAGACGTTATATCTCAACTTCTCAAGTATCTTCTTCTCCGGCTTGTCGGATATGTAAAATGTCTTGTCGTTCTTCCCCTTGTGAATCGACAAATTGTTAACCTTGTTTTCCTTTCTCGTGCCTTTTTCCGGGTTGCTTTCTGCCGTCCCCATCACGTAAAGCTCATCGCCCGGCCTGATCAGGTATTCCGTGAATCGCAGGGTTCGTCGTTTGCGGAAGCCGACTGTAAGCGGTATCTCGTTTTTAGCCATAAAATCTTTGACCGCCTCAGGCGAATCCCCGCCTCTACCTTCTTTTGAATAGCAAACGCTCGCTATTGGTATCTCTATATGCGCCTTTTCGGGGTTGACGAGGATCCTGTCTGTTTCATCTTTGAGGTAGAAAAGCGAAGGGCTGCGACCTTCGGTTACTTTCCTGTAACTGCCTTTCCCGCTGTAGTATTCT
>CAIYYO010000161.1 GCA_903930485.1 Methanobacteriota archaeon | reverse complement strand
TGCTCTCATATCTCTCTTTCGCGATACTCCGGGGCTTCCTGATACCGATATTCCTCGGGGCGATCATCGCGTACATGGTATATCCCGTCTATTCGAGGCTCGTGAGTCGGACCGGCTCCCGCAGGGCTTCCGCGCTTATACTGAGCACCTTTGTCGTCGGCGTCATCGTGCTCGTTCTGATATTGGCGGTCCCGCAGGTCGTTACCGAGTCGGGCAAGTTCTACAGGATATACCAGAACGCGTTGCCGGGTTTCTTTGAAGATCTGTCTCATTGCAGCAGGGCGTCGGATGACTTGAAATGCCAGGCATTCGTTTTCCTGACCGATAACGTTGATTCTCATATCCTTAGCAACGCTGCCGGCTCTATCGCGAAGCCTGCCTCTGATTACCTCATGAGCAACATCGTGGCGTTCTTCGAGAACCTGCCGGGGCTGTTCCTCCAGTTCACTGTGATATTGTTCTCGACCTTCTACTTCCTGAACAACGGCGAAACCATAGTCAAGCAGGTCATGGCCGCGATGCCTCTTCGGGCCGTGCACAAGAAAAGGATAAACAAGAGAGTGGACGACGTTCTGAAGGCTGTCATCTACGGAAACCTTCTGACTGCGTTCCTGGAAGGAGTGGCCGCAGCCATCTTGTTCTACGCTCTTGGGATAAACATGGCCCTGATAGCGGGCGTCCTGATAATGTTCTTTGCACTCATCCCGCCGCTGGGCGCGATGATCATATGGGCGCCGGCGGTGATAGTCCTCGTGCTGATAAAGGAGTACGTGAAAGCAGGCCTCCTGGCGTTCGCATGTTTCATCATATTCGGATACACAGACAACATTGCCAGGCCTATGATAATAAGCCGCGGCGTGAAGCTTTCGTCTTTCTGGGTCCTCTTGGGCGTGTTCGGCGGCCTTTCCGCGTTCGGTTTCGTAGGCTTGATAGTCGGGCCGTTGATCCTTGCGCTCTTCGTGACTTTCGTGAAGCTTGCGGGTGAAGAGCTATCGGGGGCAGGCGAGGAAGAGATTCACAGGATAGAATACTACGGGGATTAAGAGAAAAAATGGACAAGCCGGAGATGGTCAGGGTTTTGGAGGTCAGGAGAGATACGCCGAGCGTTTCCACTCTGGTCTTGGACAAAAAGGTCAGGCCCGAGTACGGGCAGTTCTTCATGTTGTGGATTGCCGGGGCCGGAGAGAAGCCTTATGTATGCAGCAGATCCGGGGGCAACATGGAAGTCACGGTCAAAAGGACTGGCCCCTTTTCGGAGCAACTGGCCGCAATAAAAAAAGGAGACATCGTAGGCATCCGGGGGCCTTACGGAAACGGCCATTTTCAAGTCACCGGGAGGAAGCCGTGTTTCGTCGCCGGAGGGCTCGGGATAGTGCCGCTCCTGCCGGTCATTGAAGGGATGCGGGACGCGGCCAAAGGTGCATACGTCATACTCGGGGCAAAGACCGCGAAAGAGCTCATACACCTTGAAAGGGTGAAGAAGACCGGAGCAGAGATCCACGTGGCCACCGATGACGGCTCAGCTGGAGACCAAGGCTTCCCTCCCGAGTTATTCCTGAAAACCCTTGCAGGCAAGAATTTTGATCAGGTACTATGCTGCGGCCCTGAAGTGATGATGTACCAAATACTCAGCATCGTTCTCGAGAAAAAGATCCCTGCTCAGTTTTCCCTGGAGCGGTACATGAAGTGCGGGATAGGCATATGTGGTAGCTGCGCCCTCGACCCTACTGGTCTATTAGTATGCCGGGACGGGCCGGTATTCCGGGCAGAACAGTTGAGGGGTACCGAATTCGGAAAACACAGGCGCGACGCGGCCGGGTCGAAGACAAAAATCTGATAAATATGTCCTCCATAGTGCTAAAGAATGGAAAATTCGTTCTTCTGGAAAAGGTGTTCGCAGGAGACCTCCTGATCGTTGACGAGAGCATCTACAAGATCGGCAAAGGCCTGAAGGGTGACGAAGAGATGGACCTGGAAGGAAAATATGTCCTCCCCGGCCTGATAGACGCGCACGTCCACTTCAGAGAGCCGGGCGCAGGCGAGAAAGAAGACTGGTATACCGGTTCGTGCGCGGCAGCCGCCGGCGGCGTAACGACCGTTCTGGAGATGCCTAACACGAATCCTCCGACCATAACAAAGAAGCTGCTCGACGAGAAAAGAAAAAAATACGCGTCCAAATCCGTCGTAGACTACGGATTCCATTTCGGGGCCTCCACAGGCAACATGGACGAGCTGCGCAAGATCGACAGGATAGCGTCGGTAAAATTCTACATGGGATCCACTACCGGGAGCCTTCTCGTCGAAAGCGATTCGATACTTTTGGACGAGCTGCATATGCTTTATGGCAGGGACATTCTAGCGACCGTGCATGCCGAAGACGAGCGAATCATAACGGAACAGACGAAAAAACTGAAAGCTACGGGTAGGACGGACGCCAGTGCCTACGCTGAATCAAGGCCCAACAAAGCAGCTGCAGAAGCCGTAAAAAAGATCATTAGCTTCTCCCTGAAAGCGAAGAACAGGCTCCACATCTGCCATATAACTACTCAAGAGGAACTGGCACTCCTTTCAAAGAACCGGAAGGACCTGCAGGTGAGCGTCGAAGCATCCCCCCACCACCTGTTTTTGACCGAGGACGATTTTGAAAGGCTCGGAAGCCTGGCCAAGACCAATCCGCCTCTCAGATCAAAGAAAGATCAGGCGGCCCTATGGGCTGCGGTAAAAGACGGGACCGTCGACATCATAGCGACCGATCACGCTCCACATACCCTCGAATCAAAGAAACGGGACATATGGGCCGCACCCGCAGGCGTTCCGGGCCTTGAGACCATGCTCCCTCTGCTGCTCAACGAAGTAAACAAAAAGACTCTGACCCTGAACCAGGTCATCCACCTGACTTCGGAAAACCCGTCAAGGATGTTCGGGATAAGGAACAAGGGACGCATCAAGGCCGGATACGATGCCGATCTCGTCGTCGTGGATATGGACCTGGAGAAAAAGGTAGACAACGAAAAACTTTTCACGAAATGCGGATGGTCCCCCTTCGCGGGATGGAAGCTGAAGGGATGGCCTGTCAAGACGTTTGTCCGCGGGAGGCTGGTCTACGACAATGGAAAGATAATTAAAACAAAAGGTAAGGAGGTGTCTTATGTCTGAACTACTGGGAACGTACAAAGAGAAAAGGGATAAGAAGAACAGCGTATTATGCATAGGGCTGGACTCGTCGCCGCAGCAGGTGGACGGGAAAGAGATACTGAATTATTGCCTGGACATAGTGGAAAGGACGAGCGCGTCGGCAGTCGCATACAAGACAAACACGCAGTTCATACTGTTCCACCTCGGGATTCCTGAGTTGAAGGAGCTTAACCGGAAGATACACAAGGCCGGATGCATCTCGATACTCGACCACAAGCTATCGGACATCGGGTCAAGCAACGAGGCCGCCATATACCGGATAAAAGAAGCCGGGTTCGACGCCTTCACTGCTTCGCCGTTTCCGGGCAACATAAAAGAGACGACCGAACACGCGCACAGAGAAGGCCTCGGAGTAATATTCCTTGCCCTTATGTCGAACTCCCAGGCGGTATGGATACAGAAGGACACGATGTACAACAGCAGGCCTCTCTACCAGAAGATCGCCGAAGAAGTCAAAAACAACGGAGCAGACGGCCTCGTCATAGGGACGACAGGCAGCGTGACGACGCAGGACATTTTAATGACTAGGCAGCTTGCGGGAAGCAATACGTTGTTCCTATGCCCAGGGATCGGGGCCCAGGGCGGAGACATGGAAAAAGCGGTCAGGAATGCGGGACAGAACGTCTTGATAAACGTCGGACGATCGATTCTCGGAGACGTCAGCCCGAAGAAGAAGGCGGAGGAATACAGGGTGGAGATGAACAAGTACCGGGGAACTTGAATTTGATATATATCTTCGTTCTACCAATAGTGTAATAATATTCTTCTTTAGGTGGTATGATGTACAAGAGCATTAAAGTGTCGGATGAGGCTTATAAGGAGGCAAAATCCCTTAGCAGGGAACTTGAGAAGAGCGGGGAGTTTCCAGGGGTGCATAAAGTCAATCTGTCCGAAGCCGTAGGATACGCTTTAAAGAAGACCTCCGAGGATTTGAAGGACCGGAGAAGATTTTTGTCCGCAGCGGGGGGATGGAACGACATGGAGAACATAGACATGTTGGCTGCCGATTTACGGAGGTCCCGAAAAAGCAGGAAGAGCGAGGTTGGTCTATGAGGTACGTAATAGACTCGGACGTCGCGATCGAGTACCTGCGGGGGAATCCCAGGGTCGTGGAGAACCTTAGAAGCATTGACCGGCTGGCCATCACCCAGATAACCTTGGCAGAACTTTTCTACGGGATCTACAAATCACAAAACATAAAAAAACATGAGGAAAAACTACGGGACTTTCTCTCCGGAATGAGAGTCCTCGGTTTAGATGCCCTCTCATGCAGGACCTTCGGCAGGCTCAAAGCAGGATTAACGGATAAAGGAAGGGACATAGACGACTTTGATCTGATGATCGCAGCCATCTGCCTGTCTACCGAAAACACACTGATCACCGGAAACCTGAAACACTTTCAAAACGTAGAAGGCCTCACCATAAAATCGATGTAAAATGGAAAAAACCCCCGAAGAAAAGAAGAAGATATTAATGTCCTGCGCAGGTGCTTGGAAGGATATGGATACGGATAAGATGATCGAAGAGATTTACAAATCGCGAAAGGTTAAGAGTAGACGGGAAATTAATTTGGATTAGCTGAATTAATCTTTCTCTAGGAATTCAGAATGAAGTTGGAGGAAAAAAGCTATACGCGACCGAAAAATTAAGTAAACTAAACTTGAAAGTTAAGGATTTCATCGAGATGGTTCAAAACAATTTTTCTGCCATTGACCGAGACATTGAGGACATGGATGAGGGCCTTTCAGAGAGACAACTCGAAATAACGATTGCCAGCCTTCTCCTTGATAAAGATGATCACAACCTGAAAGTTTTTGAAGAGTATCCATATAATTTCAAAAGTAGGAAAGCGTATTGCGATTTAGTTGTCACAGAAAAGGACTGTAAAAAGGTAATTCACTGGATAGAGATAAAACCCTTTCTTATGGGTTACTCTTACTGGACTCCTTCAAAGTTTTTTGGTGAAGGGGTGTGCAGAGAGGATATTGAAAAGTTAAACGAGGCTAAAAAGTCTAATAACTCTGCATCAGCGTGGTTTTTACTATTGTTATATGTGGATAGCAAAGATGATATTGAAGACTTTAGAAAACAACCTCGCAAGTATATCGATAACACTAAAGATCCTGTTGGAAAAACGAGAAAATCTCTTACCCCTTTACAAGTAATTCGGGCGATTTCGGCCTGGGCAGGATTTGGAGAACCTTCTATTTCTGAGCCAATTGAACGCTCAAAGAATTTGTGGTGTTATCTTGTAGTATGGGACGTGAGAGAATACCAAGAAATTATCTCCTCCGAGCCAAACAAAGACGGAGAATATCTAATTGATAACAAACATTAATTCACTTCTCCGTTATCGTCTCCGCAACTTTCATCCCAAAGTGCCGCCCGGTGTCTTCAACGTACGCGAGCACTTCGTCCCCTTCCTTCAGCGCGGTGATCGATATCGCCTTCCCCTTCACGTCCACGAGCCTGATCGTTTCAGCGTTCTGGAGTATCGTCTTAAGGATTTTTCCGTCGTGTTCCGCCTCAACCAGCATCAGCGGCCGTTTTTCGATCTTGAGCCTGCCGATCACGACCGGCCTGGTATTTCCGCGCCAGTCTACGGCGAGCACTTCGTCGCCGGAGGATAGTTCGCTCAGGTACTTGGTCGAGCCGTCCGGCATCCTCGTGTAGGCGTGGACCGGTCCGGCGTTTACGCGGAAGGGCCTTGCTGCGACGTATTGTGTTTCGATCGATTCCGAGTGTACGAGGAAGAGGTTGTTTGACTGTGATCCTACGAGCATGCCTTCGCCTACGCAGAACATGGAGCACGTGTCTATGCATACGCGGTCTCCCATGCCGACTTGTTTTATGCTCTTGACCTTGACCGGGACGAGCGCGAGTTTCTCTTTCGATGCTTCGTCGATGAGTTCTTTTACTTTCTTTATCTCCGAGGCGTCGGCATTGAGGACTACTCCGTCGGCTCCTATTTCAAGGGTCTGGAGCGCAAGTTTTGCATCCTCGCGTCCCGTGGCTTCGACCATTATCTTGGTCTTGCCTTTGAGTGATGCGATTATGTTTTCGAGCGGTATCACCTTCCAGTCCGATGATTTTACGACGACGTAGTCTGTCTTTTTCCCGTGCAAGGTTATCTCTTTCTCGTCTTCCTTGTTCTTTATGTCTTTGTGGAAGGCTTTTTTGTTCTTTGCCTTTTCGAGTTCTTTGATGTCCGTCGATAGGTATATGTCGGCTTCAGGGTCCGGGGCGACCGTCTCTATCTTGCCGAGTTCCTTGACTTTTTTGGTCTCGCCGCGTTTGACAACGACCGCTGCCGCCCCGTTTTCCAGGGCAGTCGTGACGAGCTTTTTCCTCTTCTCCCAGTCCGTGTCCTGGTCTGCGCGCACCCAGAGCTGTTTCATCGCTTCTATATTGGTTTAGAATAAAAAGAAATAAAAAAAGGGATTGCGGTCCCCTAATACAGCAGCTTCAGGGTCGGCCCGTCCAGTCCTCCTGTTCCATCGAATTCGACGTCGTGCCAGCTCCATTCGCCCACCTTGTCGCACATGCCCCCGGTCTCGGCTCCCCTGACCTGGAAGGACACGTGTTTCGCGCCTTTATTATATTGCTCCAACACGTACGAGGTCACGTCGAAGCCGTAGGATCTAGGGTCTTTCACGTCAAGGGTTGCTATCTTCGTTCCAGCAAGGTCGTGCGCTTTGCCGCATTCCGGGCAGTAGGGTTTGGTGCATATGTCTCCTCCTGGGACGCACGCCTCGTTCGGCCAACTGTCGTCTATAGCGTATATCTCCATGGTCTGGGCTGCGTTTACGGTCTTCGCATTAAGCTGGAGTCTCGCCGAGGTTATGGGCAGCCCGGCCTTTATCCCTGATATGTCGTAGCGCAGGTCGAATCTGCCGAAGCTGTCGGTCATGTACCTATTCTCGGTGTTATAGCACTTGTCTCCGGCTATCAGTTCGCCTTCGGAATCCGGCGTATAGCAGCTATAGTAGTTATTGTTGCATTCTCCGAATACGGCCATCTTGAATGTTTGGTCAGAGCCGACGATCTTAGCGGCTTCGGACTTCTTGTTTATGCATTTCGAGTCCGGAGTCCCTGCGTTGTCGCAGTAGTCGTCGGTGGATATGTCGCCGTCGTTGCAGTCTTTGTTGCTGGCGCAGCTTCCAACAGGGAAGGATGTCTTGAACTGTTTCTTCGTAAGGCATCCCGTCTTCTCCGAGCTGTAGTCTATGTTCGCCTTCACCGCGGTTATGTCTGCCGCAGAGGTCGAGACGATGATCTCGGACGTCTCCCCCGGCATGACACTTTCGGGCTTGTAGACCACGTCGTAGTCGGCTAGGTTGAGGTGGACTCCGTCTATCATCGCCGCCCCTGTCCCGTCGTTCTTTATGTCGACTTTTATCATGTTCTTGCCGTTGACCTGGTTGTAAGTGTAATCCGAAAGCTTTAACACCGGCGGCTTGGCCTCTTTCACTGCGTTCAGGACGAACTGGCCCGAAACCACGGCCTGTTTTGTTCCGGATTCGATGCTGTACCAGGGGTTTTCGGGCTGCGCCACGTTTATGTCTTCCAGTTTATTTGTGTTCGGTTCCCATGAAACGCATCCAGAGTTGCATTTGGCATCGACGGACACGGTTCCGTCGGCCAGCACCTTGAATCCCGCGCCTACGTCGGTTACTTGTCCGGCGCCGGTAGCCGAGCATGAGGCGTCGCATATGACTGCCATCTCCTTAAGACAGCTGCAGTCTACAGGCCCCATCGACCCTCCATCATAGGAGCAGTCGCAGTCCTTCAGGCCGATGCACTGCGGACAGGTCTTTGTGCACCTCCACAGGTAGTTGCAGACCGGGACGTAATAGGCCTTGGGAACATAGTCGCCGCTCAGTATCTTGCTCTTTGTATCCGCGAGGTCTTTCACGTATTCCACCGGAGGCGAGTCGCAGCATCCTCCGTCGCCGAAGTATTCGCCCGACACCTTGGAGGTGGACGTTATGACATCTCCCACGCAGCAGTCGTCGCCGTCTTTCAGGTTGAACCCGGCCTGGTTGTAGATCTTGGGGTTGAAATAAAAGCTGAGGTGGAACCTGGAGCTCGGCTGGCCCGGCAGGTTCGAGGTCAGGTGTACTCCGTTCATCCCGCTCGCCTTCTGCTTGACAGTCACGATTACGTCTTTGTTGTCGTATCTCAGCGTGTCTTTGGAGCTCGCGGAAACCGTCAGGGTCGAAGCAGCCGGAGACTCCTCGGAAGACGTTAACGTCAATACGACCGTTTTCCGGCTGTTCGCAGGCATCATGAACTCGCTATTGGACAGGCTCGCCCAGGAAGTCATCCCCCCTGCAAGGAATACCGTCACGTCCTCCGCAGCGGCCTGGTTGTTGGAAACAGTCACCTGGACGCTGTCGCTGTCGCCCACATTCAGTGTCATGCTCGTCTTAGACAATGCTATCTCTATCGGATTAGCGCATGCCGCAAAAGCGCACGCCACCAAAAAGGCCGCCAAAAGGGCTATCCTTTTCATTTTCCAGACCTCCTCATTCTGATAAGCAGGAATATCGCGACAAGCAGCACAAGACCCCCTATCAGCGGCCAGTAGACGGAGTTGCCGTTATCCTTGGCGTTCGGAGGCGCAGTCTCTGTCGTGGAGGTCGTGGGTGTCGTCTCCTGCACGGTCGACGTAGTCGCAGAAGGCGCCTTTTGCTCCTCGACCGTTATCAAGTCTTCTGCCTTCTTGTCCTGGGTCAGCTCCCTTGCCGTGATCTTGTATTTGCCGTCCGGCTGTCCCTTGAACTCTCCGGAATACTCTCCCGCGATGCTTACATCGGTCGCTGCATCCACTATCCTGTTCTCCTCATTGGTAAGGTAGACGACGATCTTTCCCGTGAGGGCCGTTCCTTTATCGTCCTTGTATTCGACTTTGTAAGGTATCGGGTCTCCCGGTGCGTAGCTGGCCTTTGGGCTTGCCAGAGTTAGGCCTGCCGGTATGCCTTTGAACCTGGAGTAATCGTACGTTACTGTCTGTGTGTCCTGGATGTTGTTCTTGTCGTCGTAGAGCGTCGCCACGACAGTCATGTAATTCATGTCAACCTGGGGAGTGAATGATGCCGTCTTTGCCTGGGGCGGGGTCGAAAGCACTTCGAAAGGCCCTCCGCTCTCCTTGTAGATGACGGTGCCTTTGTCGTCCAATACCTCTATGTCGAGCGAGCCGTTAAAGATCGTGCTGTAATCAGAAGACCCTGAGTAGCAGGCGAACAACGTCGCAGGCTGGCCTTTTTTCAGCGGGAAACTGTCGGCTCCGAGATATATGAGCCTGCCCTTGATGCCAGTAACTGGCATGCGCAGTTTCATAATGGACGTTTCGTCTCCGGACTGCGCCGAGAGCTTTATCTCGTAAGTGGCAGGCGCGAGGCCCGAGACATTATAAGACACGTCCTCGGCGCCGTTCTCCGGAAGGTCTATGACCCCCTCAAAAGTGTCAGCCGCTATCGGCACGCCCGTGACGTCGGCCCATTCAAAAGTCTGGAGATAAAGGTTGACCTTCTTGGCCGGGCCTTCGTTCACGATCTTCGTTTTAACAGAGATGTCGCCCTTGTCCCTTACCTTCACCGGGGCAGCGAACTCGTATGCTTCGCCGTTTACCGTAGTGTCTTTCTTGCTATAGTATATCCTGGACGGCGTTCCGCCTTTGACTTCGAACGTCGTCAGCTCTCCGGGCACGCCTGGAGGGCCGTAGGGCAGCACGCTCAGCCCGGCGAGGTTGAACGTCTTGCCCACGATGAAATAGGCTTTGACGGTGTAGGTCCCTGATTTGGCGTTCTTGGAGAGGGTCCATGAATATTTCTCCTTTATGATGCCGCCTTTCATCAGATTGATATCCTTTGCGGCGAAAAACTCGTCCAGCATCTGCTCGCCGTCGGACTCGTCGTTGTAGAAGACCTGAAGCAGAACAGAACCCTCGACGACCGGCGCATCCATCTGGCTAAGCGGAGCAAAAGATATCACCACGGTGTCGCCGGGCGCGTAAGAGGTCTTTTCGGTGATCATGTCCTTGAACAGGAGCCCTGTCTGGAATTCATAATACTTGAAGCAGTCGACGTCTGCGAGCGCGAAAGCGCTATAACTTAGAAATCCCAGGAAAAACAGCAGAGAAAGTATCTTTTTCATTTTGATGGTTTTTGTATGCTTGTTACATAATTAAATAAACTAGGATAAAACCCTTTGGAAATGGCTTTAAAGCAGGTAATAGTCGTCCGGACCGATTTGAAGCTTGGGAAAGGCAAGATGTGCGGGCATGCGGCTCATGCTTGAAAGAAAAGAATAAAAAAGAAAGGAGTCAGGCCTTTCAGTATAAGACCGTTATCGTCGGCGACGGGTCGAATTCTATGTCCTGTCTTGTCCAGTCTCCTATGGTGTTGCAGAATCCTTCCTCCTCTGCTCCTTTGATCTGCATTGACAGGAATCGTTCGCCTTTGCCGTATTTGTCTTTGAGGTAGTCTGTTATGTCGAAGCTGTACAATGTGGTGTCTTTGACCTGCTGTGATGTTAGGCTTTTTCCTGCGATGTCGTGGGCTGCGCTGCATTCTCCGCAGTATGGCTGCGTGCAGATGTCGCCTCCGGATATGCAGGATTTGTCGTCCCAGTTGTCTCCTACGGCGCTGACTTCTATCGTCTGCGCTTTGTTGACATTCTTGGCCTGCAGGGTGAGTATCGCGCGGCTTATGGTCAGTCCCTTGTTCAGCGCCGATATGTCGTATTTTAACAGGAATCTTCCTAGCGAGTTCGTGTAGTAGTTGTTTCCGGTGTTGTAGCATTTGTCTCCGGCGTAAAGGTCCGGGCTGCTGGTTTTTTCCGGCTGGTAGCATGTGTAGTATTTGTTGCTGCAGCTTCCCTGCACGTCCATCTGGTACGTCTGATACGCGCTTGCTGGATTTATTTTTTCGTATCTGCTGTTGACGCAGTGCGAATCGTCAGTTCCCGGGTTAATGCATAAGTCCTCCGTGTACATGTTTCCGTCGTCGCAGTCTTTGTCGGTTTTGCATGCCCCGATAGAGTACAGGTTCCAGAAGTTCTTGTTCTTCAGACAGCCGGTCTTCTCCGTGCTGTAAGATATATCTACTTTAAGGTCTACTGCATTGTTGCCTGCCTCAATAATTATATCGTCTTTTGCTCCCGGCATGATGGTCTTGGGCCGGTATAATACTTTCGCATCGGCCTTGTTCACGGAGACCTTGTCGACGTATGCGATAACGTCGCCCGTGTTTTCTATGCTGGCCTTGACGTCCGTTTTGCCGTTCACGTCGTTGTGCGTGTATCCAAGGATCTTCAGATCAGGCTGCCGTGTATCATTTACAGCGTTCAGGAAATACTTCTGGGTGTAGACCGCATTGCCCTCTCCGGCGTCGGCCAGCGGCATCATCGTGAAGCTTCCGTTGTCGTAGTAAGCCATGCACGAGGCCTCGCAGTTGATGTCGACTTCTATCCTTCCCGCGCCCCTGACGTAGTAGCCGCCGTCCGCCTGGCCTGTGCCCGCGGTATTGCCGTTGCATTTGCTCTCGCAGATGAAAGCCGCTTCGGGAAGGCATTCACACAGATCGTCGATCGAAGGGAATCCTGCCTGGATAAAATATTTATTCGCCTCCTTCATTTGTTCCGGCGACTCATCGAAATACTCTGGGCAGTGCATCATGTAATTGCATAACGGCGTTCTCTCCAAGATTGGTTTGAATTTTCCGCTCTCTATATCTTTCGCAACTTTTTGAAGATCGTCCACGAATACCACTTCCGGGTCGTCGGTGGGTCCGCCGTCCCCCATTACATTCCCGCTGTTTTGTGTGCTGATGTTTATCGTGTCGCCTGTGCAGACGTCGTCTCCGTCTTTGATGACCTGCCCGTCCCTGTTAGACAGTTTGGGGTCGTAATTCAGGGTGAGGTGGATCCTTTTCTGCTGGGTTATGGGCATTCCCAGAACTGTCATTTTGGGATCGACAGCCGTTTGTCCCAGGGAGATCAATTTATGGATGCCGCGCAGCTCTGTTCCGTCGCTGGGGATTTTTATGGTGATGGTCTTTGTGTCCGTCGTGTTGGGATCATTCCCCCCCAGAGAGCTTGCGGTTAATGTCAGGTCATAGTCCCCTGAATAGTCATTTGGGCTGTTTATGTAGACCAGTGTCTGTCCTTGGCTGTTTGCGGGAATGTTTAGAACGCTCGGGGAGAATGACACTGTGAAAAGGCCGCCGCCAAAGAAACTAACCGTCTGTTCCTTGTCCTGATTGTTTTTTACCGTGAGGGTGGTACTAATCATGGTGTTTCCGGCGTTCATGCTTATTGAATTTTCCGAGGGAATAATCTCTATGTTTTTTGCGTATGCGCTGGCTGTCAGCAGGGCTAACAGAATCAATATTACTGGAATATTTTTCATTTTTTGGACCTCCTTTGAAGTATCAATAATAGAGCGGCGGCTAATAGCAGCACGACACCCGCGATGATAGACAGGCCCTGGTATCCCCTGTCTTGTACGGTCGCAGGAGCCGTTGTCTGTGTGGTTTCCTGTGTCGTAGGTGGTTCGGCAGCTGTTGTCGTTGTTTCCTGGATCGTTTTTTGTACTGTGAATGATGCTGTAGCAAGCTTGTCATGCGTCAGTTCCCGCGCGGTTATCGTGTATGTGCCTTCCTTGTCTCCGGCAACGTATTTTCCAGTGTATTGGCCCGATAAAACGACGTCCTTTACCGTCTGGACTATCTTGTCGTCCTTATCCGTAATGTACACGAGAAGCTTTCCTGTCAGGGGAGTGTCCTTGTCGTCGGAGTACGATACAGTGTAAGCGACCTCTCCGCCAGCTTTGACCTCCTGTTTTTCGGGCTTTACGGTCAGCTGGGCCTTGACGTTGTTATATTTTGAATAGTCGTAGGTGATCTCCTCATGGTCCTGCAGGTTGTTGTTTGCGTCGTATAGCGAGCCTTTCACGGTGACGATGTTCACGTCCTCTGCAGGCGTGAATGTGAATGTCTTACCCTGCGGGGGCGTCGGGCTGATCGCCATCAGGCCTGAATCTTCGCTGGCAAGTTTGTTGCCCTGTCCGTCAACCAGTTCGACGCCGACGGATCCGTTGAATACGGTGCTGTAGTCGGTGGAGGTTGAATAACAAACGAAGACAGTCGTCTGTTCGCCCTTCTTTATCGGGAATCTGTCCACTCCCAGATAGATGAGCCTTCCTTCTGGACCGGATACGGGCACCCTGATCTTCATAATGGATTTTTCGTCCCCTGATTCTGCCGATAGCCTTATCTGGTATACTCCGGGTGTGAGGCTGGTGAGTTTGTAGGATATGTCCGCTGCGCCGTTCTCAGGGAGAGTTACTGTCTTTTCCATGGCGTAGCCGGTCAGCTCTTTGCCCGAGAGGTCGTCCCAGTCGTAAGTTTTTATTGTTACCGTTGCTGTCTTGCTTTTTCCTTCGTTGACCAGGCTGGTCTTTACCTCGATGGTATCATTCAAGAATATCTTGGTAGGCGCTTCAAAGTCGTATTTTTCACCGTTGACGTAGGTATCGGCTTTGCTGTAGTGTATCGAAGAGGTCTGTGGGCCCTGAAGCACGCTAAACGAGGTCAACTCGGCAGGCGCTCCGTAAGGCATTATGCTTAGGCCGGCGAGGTTGAAGGATTGCCCGACGACGAAGTATGTCTTGATCCTGTAGGTCCCCGGCTTTGCGCCGGAAGGCAGCTTCAATTTGAACCTGTCTTTGTAGGAGTCGGCCTTCATCAGGTTGACGTCTTTTTCCATGACATACTCTTCGATGAGCTGATCGCCGTCTGAAGGGTCTGCGTAGAACAGCGACGCCCTGATGGTTCCCTGCGCTATCGGGGCCTTCATCTGGGCGAGCAGATTATAAGACACGGTAACCTCGCCCCCTGGGGAGTATTGCGTTTTGTCTGTCGACAGGTCCTTGAATATCGCCCCCGTCTGGTATTCATAGTATTTGAAGCAGTCGGCGTTTTCCATTGTTGCGCAGGTGCTTTGGCCTAGAAATGCCAAGAAAAACAAAAGAACCAGTAATTTTTTCATTTTTGTTTGTTTTTGTATGCTTGTTACATAATTAAATAAACTAGAATAAAACCCTTTAGCAAATGGCTTTAAAGCAGGTAATAGTCGTAAGGACGGATCTGAAGCTCGGGAAAGGCAAATTGTGCGGGCAGGTGGCTCACGCCGCGGTCTCGGCTGCCGAGAAGAGCAAATGGAGGAAGGAATGGCTTTTTGAGAGCCAGATGAAGGCCGTCCTGAAGTGCACGAGCCTCGAGGAACTCTTGGGCATCTACGAAAAGGCTAAGCGAGCCGGCATGCCTTCTGAATTGATAAACGACGCGGGCAGGACCCAGATTCCGGCAGGAACGACCACGTGCGTAGGCATAGGGCCTGCGCCAGAGGAGGATATCGACAAGATAACCGGGCATTTGAAGCTCCTGTAAATCCTTTTACCATATTTTTATTGACAGGCATCAATATTCTAAGCGACATGAAGGCAGTGATTCCCGCGGCAGGCCTTGGGACAAGATTTCTTCCCGCAACCAAAGCCCAGCCCAAAGAGATGCTACCCATCGTGGACAAGCCCGCGATACAGTTCGTAGTCGAGGAAGCGATCAACTCCGGCATCGAAGACATTATCATAATCACCGGCAGAGGCAAGAGGGCGATTGAAGACCACTTCGACAGGTCGTTCGAGCTCGAACTAGTCCTGCGCGAGAAAGGAAAGAAAGACCAGCTAAAGGAGGTAATAGACATATCAGAGCTTGCAGACATCCACTACCTCAGGCAGAAGGAGATGAAAGGTCTCGGCCACGCGGTCTACTGCGCCAGAGACCACATCGGAGACCAGCCTTTCGCGGTCCTTCTCGGAGATACGATAGTCGAATCACAAGTCCCATGCACCAAGCAGATGATGGACTATTACTACAAATACAAAGGCTCGATCATCGCAGTCGAAGAGATAGAAAAGGAGATGATAAGCAGCTACGGCATAGTGGATCCGGAAAAGGTGGCTCAGGACGTGTACAGGGTGAAAGACCTCGTAGAAAAGCCGAAGCCGGAGGATGCGCCTTCGAACCTCGGAATAATCGGCCGCTACATCCTGACGCCCGCGATATTCGACATACTCAGAGATACGCCGCCCGGCAAGGGAGGCGAGATCCAGCTCACCGACGCCCTGCAGATACTTAAAGACAAGGAACCGATGTATGCGTGCGCGTTCTCGGGCAAGAGATACGACATAGGGAACAAGCTCGACTACCTGAAGGCGTGCGTGGAATTCGGGCTGCGGAACAAGGAGACCGGCAAAGGATTCAGGGAGTATCTGAAGGATCTGGAATTCTAAAAATCGAACAAAAAACAAAATGTCCAAGGTGATCGTCACGGGAGGCCTCGGCTTCATAGGCTCCAACATCGTAGACCTCCTAATAGAGACGGGCTATGAAGTCGCGATAGTCGATAACCTTTCCACGGGCTCGAAGAAGAACATGAACCGGAAGGCCAAGTTCTACCAAAAAGACATCTGCAACGCAGACCTCCTCAACGTCTTCAAGAAAGAGAAGCCGGAATACGTCGTCCACGAGGCCGCACAGATAAACGTGCGCAAATCCTTCAGCGATCCCGTATTCGACGCAGGCGTCAACGTCGTTGGCTCCGTGAACCTGCTGGAATGCTGCAGGAAGACCGGGGTCGAGAAGATAGTCTATGCATCGTCCGGGGGTGCGATATACGGGGAGCCTGAACACATTCCCGCCGACGAAAAACACGCGATACGGCCTCTTAGCCCGTACGGAGCGTCGAAATACACGGTCGAGAAATATCTCTCCATCTACAAAAAGAACTACGGAATAGACTATGTGTCGCTGAGGTACGCCAACGTATACGGCCCCCGGCAGGACCCCCTGGGAGAGGCCGGAGTGATATCGATCTTCATAAACAAACTACTCGGGAAGATCAGCCCGATAATCTACGGAGACGGAGAACAGACGAGAGACTTCGTCTACGTGAAGGACGTCGCCAGGGCGAACCTGAAAGCCCTTGAAACCTCAACTCCCGGAACCGAATACAATATAGGCACCGGCGTCGAGACCTCGGTAAACAAATTGTTCGAGAAGATAAAAGAAGCCACCGGCTCATCCGAGAACGCGTTCCACGGAAAAGCCGCGTCAGGAGAGGTCCGCAGGATATCCCTCGACATAAGGCTCGCAGGAAAAGAGCTGGGATGGAAGCCCGAGACGGCGCTCGACGCAGGACTCAAGGAGACTGTCGAATGGTTCAGGAAACGTGCTTAATGCGACTTTTATGGGCACGAGCTTTAATTAATCATAACTATTTTTCATAAACGAGGTGTTTGGCGATGGCTAATGACATAATAATAATATTCGGGCTTTTTTCCCTGCTGGCGATAGCGATGATAGTGGTGTTCTTCTCGATCCGCATAGTCCGACCGACCGAGAAAGGGATAGTGGAACGGCTAGGCAAATTCAGGTACGTCGCAGACCAGGGCATACATTTCCTCGTCCCGTTCGTCGACCACATCTACAAGATAAACCTCACGGAAAGAATGGTCGGAGCCGAGCCCCAGGAAGTCATAACAAGCGACAACCTAAACGCCATAGTCGATGCTCAGGTGTATTTCAAGGTCAGGAACGACGACGAATCGGTAAAACGGTCTATTTACTCGGTAAACGAATACGAGACCCAGATAGTCGCACTCGCAAGGACGACCCTAAGAGACGTTATAGGCAACCTCAGCCTCAAGGACGCCAACAGCCAGAGGAACAAGATCAATGAGAAATTGCAGGCGATCCTGCAGGTCGAGACCCACAGCTGGGGCATAGATATCGTCAGGACCGAATTAAAGGAGATACAGCCGCCGGCAGACGTTCAGGAGACCATGAACAAGGTCGTCAAGGCAGAGAACGAGAAGGTCGCAGCCATAGACTTCGCGACAGCGCGGGAGACCGAAGCAGACGGAATGAGGCGGGCGAAGATCAAAGAGGCCGAGGGGCAAAGACAGGGAGCGATACTCGCAGCCGAAGGAGACAAGCTGGCGAAGATACTACGAGCCGAAGGAGACGCCGAAGCCATAAAGCTT
>CAIYYO010000160.1 GCA_903930485.1 Methanobacteriota archaeon | reverse complement strand
GCTTTTCACGAAGCCTTTGTCCCGGACCGCAGATTTGGAGACGTTGTCTAAGACTTCCTTCTCTCTCGCCGCGTCTGAAACCGGAATGCCGTTTTCCCTTTTCAAGGAGCCTATCTTTCTCGCTATCTCGACGCGCTTCTCGATCAATGCGACGATCTTTTTGTCGGTTTCGTCGATCTCCTTCCTCAGTTTTTCGAGTTCTTGGTCCATTCTCCCACGATGTCGATGTCTTCGCCTCCTATGGTCGTCGTCCTTGTCCTGATCTTCACGGGTATCGACAGCCTCACGGCAGAACCGGATATTATGGCTTCGCCCCTCGCCAGCGCCGGCAGGTCTTTTACTATGTCCTCGGTCACGCTCTCCACGGACTGCCTGATGTATTCCTGGTCTGCGGGGTTCACGATCTTCATGATGATCTGAGTATTACATTGGGACAGTATGTCCGAGTCGAGCTTGCTCGGCCTCTGGCTGACGATGCACAAACCGATCCCGAACTTGCGGCCTTCGCGCGCGATCTTTTTCAGTATCCCTCGTGAGAGTATCTTGCGTTCTTCGGTGCTCCTGGGCGCGAAGTTGTGCGCTTCCTCGACTATGATGAATGTCGGTATCTTTATGTTTCCTTCGCCGTCTTTTACGTACAGTTTCCTGGCGTCGAATATCTTTCTGGCGATGGCTGCGATTATGGTTTCCGATAGCCGTTCGTCGGAATCCGACAGGTCTATCACCGTCAGCTGGTTCACTTTTATTATCTCTTCGAGGGGCGTTCCCTGCATCTCGAATACGCCCATCCTTCCCAGGCGGTCCATTCTGCGTATCAGAGCGCCGATGGTCGAGAGGCTGACCTTCTTTGCAAGCTCCTTTATCGTGTTCTCCGGCAGGGTATCGGTAACCGGCTCCTTGCCCTCCTTTCCGTCGTAGACCAGGGAGAGTATGTTCTTGACTATGTCGAGGTCGTATTTTTCGTAGAACTTCGAGGCCAGGTTGACTGTTTCTTCGAGAAGGTCTTTCTGAGGGTCTGTAAGGTCCGGTATCAGGTTGGCAAAGTCTCCGGTTCGCAGCGACGCTGTCTCTATCTTCAGTCTGGTTTCTCCTTTCACGCCGTATACCACGGTATTTGAGCCTTCGACCTTTATGTTCTTGTATTCTCCGTGCGGGTCGAAAACCACGAGCGAGCCCTTCTTTTTCAGGAGCTCCTCTATCAGCACGCCTACGGTATAGCTTTTCCCGGAGCCGGTCATGGCCAGTATCGCGCAGTGCCTGGAGATTATGTCGTTTATCGAAACGTAGACTGGGACGTTCTCCCTCGTCGACACAGTGCCGACGCATGCTGCTTTCAGATCGTCCTGCTTCAGGATCCTCTTCAATACCTCGTCGCTGACGAGCTCGACGGACGAACCGGGCTTTATCCCGTGCCTTGGGAGCTCGAGACCGTTCACGTCTTCATAGCCTAGGATCTTTACCGTAGGGACCGGGTATTCTCCTTCGGTGAGCACGATGTCCCCCATCCGTAGGTCGCGCCCGAATTCGTCTGGGAGAAGCTCATTCGAGATAGTTATCTCCTTTATTATGCCTATGATCTCGTTGCCGGTGACCGCTTCCTTTACCGAGACGAATTCCCCCCTCTTGACATTCTTCTCCATTCCCTCCTTTATCACGAAACGGAATCCCCTGAGGGTCGTTGCGCCTATCACCTGCCCTATCTCCATCTTCTCCGACCTGTATGTTGATGTATTTAATTTAGGGGGATAAATTATGTAACACATGAGAAAAATGTCGGCGACGGCGCTTATAATAGGGAGATTCCAGCCCTTCCATCTCGGCCACGTGAGGCTGATAGAGGAAGCCTCGAAGGAGGCGGACCACATCCTGATAGGCATCGGGAGCTCGCAGGAAGACCATACGAAGAACAACCCGTTCACGGCAGCCGAGAGAAAGGAGATGATAGAGCGTTCGCTAAAGGTCGGGAAGAAATACTCCGTCTATGATATACCTGACATCGGGAACGATAAGCTATGGGTCTTCCATGTCGCAGGCATCGTTCCAAGGTTCGACGTCGTCTATACGAACGGGCTGCTGGAACGGAAACTGTTCGCCGAATCCGGCTACAGAGTGCATGCGACGGGTCTCTACAACCGCGAGAAATATGCCGGGACCGAAATACGGAGGAGGATCGTTTCCGGAGAGAAGTGGGAAGACCTCGTGCCGAAAGGGACGCTTGCGGTGATGGAAGAGATAAAAGGAGTAAAGCGGGTAAGGGATCTGGGATAATTTTTTCTCACGTTTATATTCATTTCCTGCTTTTAATATAACTAAGGCGTTTAAAATGGATACAAATATTCTTATCATAGGCGTGGTAGTAGGTTTGATAGTCGGTGTAGCCGTAGTTCAGATATTGATGATGTCAGGGTTCCTTTGGCTCGCATCCAAAGGCCTTAAATTCTCCAAGCAGGACTTCAAAACAGCTTTTAAAACCGTATCGGTCTATTGTACGGCGATGATCACCCTAATGGTATTGTGCTACATTCCTTCCTTGATCACCCCTATGTTGTCCCCGTCGATGGGTTCAGTGATACTGTTGATGCCCTTGGTAACTCTTGTCATGATCCTCCTATCATGCCTCATAGGCGTCATACTTATGATCTACCTGATTAAGAAGTTCTATTTAGTGGATTGGAAGAACGCGTTTTTTGCGTTCGTGATAGTCTTCCTCCTCAACATGGTGCTAAGCGGATTATTCTACCTGCTTCTGATCATTCCCGGCGTCGTGTTGTGGCAGCTGGGAGTGTTCAATGCCGGGGCAACGCCGGTAGTCACGACCGGATTCGAAAAGCTGCAGCCGATGGCCCCGTCCGTGGCCTATGAAGGCGGAGCGTACCGGACGAGTTTCGTGAATGCCGTAGGCACCTCTATAAACGTTACTTCCGTTGATGTAACCGAAGAGCTTTCGACTGTGAGATGCACCGATGTGACGTTGATGGGCGAACCGGTCGAGGCCAAGTCTGTCAATGTCGCCGTAAAGGCCGGCGAAACGGTTGACGTCGAGGCGACATGCCCGTACAAAAGCGAAGGCGACACCTTCGATGTTCTTGTAAAGATAAAATACAAAGCCACTATCGGAGGAATAACGATCGGTCAAGAAGAAGACGGGCGCATACGGGGTCCTGTAACGCATGAGTCATAAGGCGGCTTTATTTATACCCTTCTTCGGCCATTATATATAATCATAGGTGCTTCAAAAAATGTACGACATGGTCGGTATCCTGGTAATGCTGCTAATAGCATTGATAATACTTGCAGTCCAGATAGTCATGATGTCCGGGTTCCTTTGGCTGGCATCCAAAGGACTGAAATTCACGAAGAAAGATTTCAAGACCGGGCTAACGGTCGGAGCCATTTACTCTCTGGCGATGATTGTCTTGCTTGCCTTAAGCTGCGTACCCCTTTTCATCCAGCCGTCCCTGTTCATAATCTCCATGATACTTGTGCTGGTCGACGTGCTGATCGGCTGGGTCCTTTTCATCTATCTGGTGAAGCGGCTCTACGGTGTGGACTGGAAGAACGCCATATTCGCGTTCCTGATAGTCTTCGCCCTCAACATGGTACTGAACGGCTTCCTGTTCATCGTCTTATGGATCCCGGGCGTCGTATTGTGGCAGCTGGGAGTGTTCAGCGCCGGACAGCAGTCGACCGTTACGACAGGGTTCGAGAAAATACAGCCCCTGGATCCGACTATAGCCTATGGAGACGACGGGAGTTTTACGGCGGCCTTCAGCAACGTCGCCGGGACGTCGATACGGATCGACAAAGCTGACCTGGAAGAGATTTCGGCCGGCAGTTGCAACTCCGTTAAGATTAACGGCCAGTCGATGACCTCGGGCCAGCAGATCACCGTTCCAGCAGGAAATACTTTGAGAGTGGACGCCAACTGTCCGGTTAAATCGCGAGACGACCCTTTCGACGAGTCGGTAAATATAAAGTATTCGACCGTGATCGGGGGCGTGACGACTACTCACACCGAAGAGGGCAGGATACGCGGACAGGTAGAGTCCACGCGTGGTTCTTTGCAGGCATCGTTTGATACGCAGGAAATGCCGTCGGTAGTTTCGACCGGTTTCACGAAGTTCCAACCCCTTATGCCGACCGTTTCTTACAAGGACGACGGCAGTTTCGATGCGACTTTCACGAATGCAGTCGGGGTCACTATCACGATGGACAAAGCCCTTCTACAGGAGGTGCATTCCTCAAAGGACTGCAACACTGTTTTCATTAACGGCAATCCCTCAGGGGGTATGGGCGTAGAAATTGCTCCAGGCGGGACTCTAGAGGTCACTGCGAACTGTCCGGCGAAAAAGGACGGCGACCCATATGATGTAAACATAGAATTCGACTACTCTGCCTCACTCGGTGGTATACCAACCACACATACTGAAAGCGGCCGAATAGAAGGGGCCGTCGAGCCCTCTTAGTTCGAGGTCTTTCAGATGTTTGCCTTAGACCCGTTATTTCTTGCCCCGGTTTCTTTTCTCCTGCTCTCTTTCTACTACTCAGACTTCCTGCTTACTTCAGGCATATTTTATGTGATCTCTAGAATAATGCGCTACGCCAGACAGGATTACCGCACGGCCTCAGGTTTTTCTTTTCGCTCAACGCTTCCAGGCGATCTTCTTTTTACTGCAGCCTGCGTGCTTGTTTACGGCTTAGACCCGTATAGCGGCGACTCTGCGAAGACGATCTTTCTTCTGGGAATGCTTCTCGTGTTTACATATCTCCTAAAGCTGTCTTTGTTAACATATTTTTACAGAAAGACGTATCAGGAGAAACTTGGGAAGACGATCAAAGGATTGGCAGTGTCCGTCTATCTCCTGGTCGGTACATGGGCTTTGATCGCCCTAACCCTCTCCCTCACGTGGTTCTTTATACTGACAGTCATTTTTTCTCTTTAATACGGTTGGATAAGCCGTATATGACTGCGGCGGCGGCAAATGCCAGAAAATATGACAACAAGGTCCCTGCAACTATTCCGTACCTCGGATAAAAATAATATACGCCCCAGACATACGGGAAAACCGAGAGCAATCCCAATGGGGTATTCCTTGCAATCGACGACGTATACGCGCATCCATAGCTTCTGCCAAGGATGAAGAACATAGAAGAGAACAGCGCGGGAAACGATGCGAACACCCCTCCCCAGAGCGGACCAAACACATTGCTTGCATAGACTGCGAACATGATAACGCATCCTGCAAACAAGCTGCGCGATATGATATGTCTCCCGGTTTGTACGATCTTTATTCCGGCATCTTTTTCCTTGCTGAAGGGTTTCAGATAAACGATTGAAGCGATCCAAGCCAGCACGAACAAAAAGCTCGACAAGTAGAGGTTCCCTATTCGGAGTATGGTCAATGGGAGAGCTATCGCGAACCAAACGGCCAAAGCAGCGGCCAGAGAATAAAGATAATCAGTCTTTTTGCATAAAGTG
>CAIYYO010000159.1 GCA_903930485.1 Methanobacteriota archaeon | reverse complement strand
GGGTGTCATCGATGCCGAAGGAGAGACCGTTTCGAAGACTTTGAAGCTTCTGGGTTTCCATGCCGGGAAGGTGAGCAGCGTAAAGGTTTATGTGATATCCGTAGAGGCGGAGAGCGTAAAAGAAGCGCTTTCCGAGGTCGACAATGCCTGCAGGAAGCTTCTGGCGAATCCTGTAATACAAAAATACTCGGTTAAAACAATCTGAAACTGTCCTTTTTTCCCAGTATCCTTCGTTATATTGACTTTTTCTTATATTTAGGGCTGTGATGCGGTGTTATCTATCATAAATCGTGTTTTTAACTAAAAAGTTTTTAATTTATGACCGTTCCATGCAAGATGCTGAGCAAACAGGGAAGGTTCTGAAGAAGATCTGCTTAGGCGTAGAAGAAATAAAAAAAATTATCCAGGGCTCTCCGTTGGCGGTCGCTTTGTTCGATAAAGACGGCAAGTGCGCGTACGTGAACAAATCCTTTTCTAAGGCGTTCGGCATAAAGGATAACTGCTCCTTGAAGGATCTATTCTCCGCCGATGCCCTCCGGGAGGTGTTGAAGGGAGACCGTCTCGAGGTCGAATGTGTTTTTGATCCAGGGAAAAAAGCCGGGCACGATTATTCCAAGGCAGGGAAAAGCGGGGCATGCTGCAAATTCCTTCTGAATGCATTGATTTCCGGGAAAGGGAATAAGCCTGAGGGCTACATAATGCAGGTGACGGCAGTTTCCGGGAGCCGGGTGCGTGACGAAGAATTCGAGATGATCGTCGAGGGGAGCACCATCCCGGCTTTCGTGTTACGCAAAGACCACAGGATCGGGCACTGGAACAAGGCCATGGAAGCCTTGACCGGCCTCTCCAAGGACGAGATGGTCGGCACCTGCAACCAGTGGCGGCTTTTTTATCCCTCCAAGCGGCCTATCCTCGCCGACCTTGTCATAGACCGGGCTTCCGAGACCGAGATAGCCAAGCTTTATAAGAATAAGTACAAGCAGTCGGGGCTTATATCTGGGGCGTATGAGGGGTTTGATTTCTTTCCTTTGTTCGGCGTGAGCGGTAAATGGATCCATTTCTCCGCGTCGCCTATCAGGGATGCAAGCGGGGGCATAGTCGGCGCGATAGAGACTGCGCAGGACATTACCGAACGGATAACTGCTCAGCAGGGGCTTGCCAAGAGCGAGGAGAGGTACAGGTCGCTCGTCGAATGTTCGTACCAGAGCATATCGAACGTGAACAGAGACGGCGTATTCCTCTTCATGAACAAGGCTTCTGCGTCGATGCTTGGCGGGAAGCCTTCGGATTACGTGGGGAATACCATGTGGGACATTTTCCCGAAGCCCATAGCGAACAGGCAGATGGCGAGCGTGCGTTCCGTTATCGATTCGGGAAAGGCTCGGAGGATAGACAATGAATCCATAGTTCTGGGCGGGACCAGGTGGTTCGAGACCGACATACAGCCCCTCATAGACGTGTCGGGCCAATGCGATTCAGCGCTTGTGATAGCCAACGACATCACGGACCGGATACTCTCCGCGAAGCAGATCCAAAGCCTTAAGGAGTTCAGCGAGAACATCGTCGAAAGCGCACCGATCGGGATACTGGTCGTCGACATGGACAAGAAGATCAATGCCTGCAACAAGGCCAATGAGGAGATCTTCGCCCTGCCCAGGCATCAGGCCCTGGGGAAAGTGATCTACAGGGATTACCTGGAGGGTTTGTCCGATGCCATTAATCCTCTGCTGGACAAGGCTTTGTCCGAGGGACGTGTTTCTCAAAGGAAAGGAATAGAGTATTCGGTGAGCGGCTACGGAAAATCCCTGACCCTGGACATATTCGTCAGCCCCTTATACACTGGAGGAGAGATAACCGGCGCAGTCGTCATAACCAAGGACGTGACGGAGAGGCGGCTTCTAAAGGAGAGGGTGAGGATCCTCGAGAAGAAAGAGCTTCCGCTGACCGAGAAGGACAAGCTTGTTCTCTACGGCCTTGTGAGGCATCCCGAGTACAACGACATAGAGCTTTCCAAGAAGCTGCGGATAAAGAGGTCGACCCTGACGTCTATAAAGAACAAGCTCTCAAGGGGCGGGTTTTATTCGACAATGAGGATACCGAACCTGCCGGTATTGGGCTATGAGCTGGTGAGCGTGAGCTATGGGACTTTCGTCATGCCGCGCGACAGGGACGAGAAAGGCTTCTTCGAAAAGGAGATGGAGTGCCCGGAATACGTGAGCGTCGTCTCGACCGGCCTGGAGTACTACACTATCTTCATTTCGAGGAACATAACCGAGTACAAGGAAAAGACCGATCCCCTCGAAACCGAATACGACCGAAGGCACCTGGTCAAGTACAGTAGCAGCATACATTTCCCGTTCGACCTTTCGCTGGTCCGCAACGTATCTGACTACTGTGTGCCGCTTCATAACTGGTTCAGGCTAGGAAGCGAGGATTCCGACCCGCACCTTATCTGGAACGTGAAGGCCGAAAGGAAGCTCACCGAGAACGAGGGCAAGGTCCTCTACGCCCTGACGAAATATCCGACGCTGTCAGACAAGGACGTTTCGGAGAAGATTGGGCTCAACAAGATAACTGTCGGCCAGATAAAGAAAAGGCTGATGGATGAGAGCTACGTGAGGACCGCGAGGATCCCCGACTTGAAGAAGATAGGATGCGAGCTTATGCTTCTCATACACATAAGGTTTAATCCGCATCTGAGCCGTGAAGAAAGGGCCGAGCTGATCGACAAAGAGCTTCGCGAAGCCGTAACCTGCATAGCGGATGCAAGGGAGGCGGTCTGCATCATCCCATTCAAGGATTTCACGGAATACAAGCGGGTCTTTGACGCATTCATCCAGAACAACAAGAACAAGCTCTTCCTGGACGACCCCAAAACGCTTTTGATACCTGTCAACATGATAAAGATGAGGAAGCTTGATTTTGCGCCTCTGCTGAAAAAGGCCCTTGACATAAAGGAAGACTACTGACGCCGTAGCGTATCCGTGTTTTAAACAAAAAATACCTTATCCTATCAATAATAAAAAATAAAACAATCAAAAAATGGATCCGATAACGATTATAGGGATATTAGTTCTCGGCCTCGTCGGGGCCGGGATCGCGGTTTTGATAGTGGCGGGCCTTTATTACTACAACCGGATAGTTGTCCTGGGCAACAGGATAGACAACGCATGGGCGCAGATAGACGTCCAGCTGACGAAGAGGGCCGACCTGGTGCCGAACCTGGTAGAGACCGTCCAGGCTTACATGAAGCACGAGCAGAAGGTCTTCATCGCCGTAACCGAGGCAAGGTCTGCTTTGCTGGGGGCGAAGACCGTACAAGACCGTGCTAAAGCAGGCAACGCTTTGCAGGACACGCTTAAGACCTTGTTCGCAGTCGCAGAGAACTATCCGAACCTGAAGGCGAACGAGAACTTCCTGAACCTGCAGAACCAGCTGACAGACATCGAGAACAAGATCGCCTACACGAGGCAGTTCTACAACGACTCCGTCCTGTTCTATAACAACATGGTGTCGACCATCCCTGCAATGTGGGTAGCGGGCATGATGAACCGGAAGTCGAAGCCTTATCTCGAAGCCCCGGCAGAGAAGAGGGAGCCCGTGAAGGTCAAGTTCGACGTTTGATTGGGCGGGGTTTAGCGGAATGGAAAACAAGAAGATCTCTTTCTTCGACCAGATCGAGAGGAATAAGAGGAATTCCTTCCTCCTGATCTTTCTTATTTTTTTCGTCATAATCGGCTTAGGCTGGGTCTTGGCCAATGCGTTCGAACCCGGATACGTTTTCATAATACTGATATTTTCGATAATCTTCTCTATAGGCTACACGGTCGTAGGCTATTACTATTCAGACCAGATAGCGCTGTTGTCGGTCGGCGCGGTCCCAGCCGACGGAGACGAATACAGGGCCTTTAGGAACCGGGTGGAAGGCCTGTCTCTCGCGGCCGGGCTGCCGGTGCCGAAAGCCTATGTCATGCCGTCTCCCGAGATAAACGCCTTCGCGACAGGAAGAGACCCGCAGCACTCCGTCATATGCGTAACCCAGGGAGCGCTCCAGAGGCTGACGGAGCCGGAGCTTGAAGGGGTCCTCGCCCACGAGATGAGCCACGTCGCGAACTACGACATACGGTTCGTGACCCTCGTCGCGGTGATGGTCGGCATCGTATCGATAGCGAGCGAGCTGTTCCTCAGGAGCATGTGGCTTGGCGCAGGCAGGAGGGACGACCGTAGAGGAGGCGGAGGAGGGGTTTTCCTTGTCATAGGGTTCATACTCGCGATAATCGCACCCATCCTTGTGAAACTGGTGCAGCTCGCCATTTCCCGCAGGCGGGAGTACATGGCCGACGCCGGCTCGGTCCAGCTTACACGGTATCCGGGAAACCTGATATCGGCCTTGAAGAAGATACAGGCCTATTACGAAGCCGGCGCCCCTCGGGCCAAGGTCAGCGACGCAGTCGCTCCGATGTTCTTCGCCGATCCTTTGCAGCAGAGGCTAATGGGCCTCTTCAACACTCACCCGCCGATTGAGGACCGGATCAAGGCGCTGGAAGCGATGTGACGGTCCGTGCAATGATTTTAATTATCCTGAATCTAATTTCTTAAACGATATAACATGGCCGATACCTACAAGGACCTCATGGGGCTTTTGGACGAGCAGGAAAAGTGGCGCGCGAGCTGCCTTAACATGATCGCGAGCGAGAACGTGACTTCCGGGTCGGTTCGTAAGGCTATGTGCTCTGATTTCGGCCACCGCTACGCTGAGGGACTGCTCGGCGGCCAGGTCAATGGCTTACAGCTTTTCGAGAGGTTCTACCAGGGCACCCGGGTCTTTGACAGAGTCGAGGCCATCGCCATGAAGCTCTCTGAGGAGATTTTCTCGGCCGAGCATGCGAACATCGTGCCGATATCGGGCGCGGTCGCGAACCTCGTGGCGTATAAAGGCCTTGCGAAGTACGGCGACAAAGTCTCGGGGTTGAGCATTCCCGCAGGCGGCCATATATCGCATACGAAAGTTTCCTCGGCCGGCGTGATGGGCCTTAACGAAGTCGCTTACCCGTTCGACAACGAGGAGATGAACATAGACGTGGATGCGGCTAAAGCGATGCTTTTAAAAGAGCGGCCGCGAATCATGATATTCGGAGCAAGCCTCTTCCTGTTCCCGCATCCCCTGAAAGAACTCCGTGAAACCGCGGACGAGATAGGCGCAGTGGTAATGTATGATGCGGCGCACGTTCTCGGCCTGATCGCGGGCGGAAAGTTCCAGAAGCCTTTCCAGGAAGGCGCGGATGTGATGACGGCGTCGACCCATAAGACCTTCCCGGGCCCCCAGGGCGGGGTCATAATGTGCAGGAACGAATACAATAAGAAGATAGACAACGCAGCCTTCCCTGGCCTGATGAGCAACCACCATCTGCACCATGTCGCAGGATACGCTATAGCGTGCACGGAGATGAAGGAATACGGAGAAAAATACGCAAGCCAGACCGTAAAAAACGCGAAAGCGCTTGCATCGGCCCTATACGAGCAGGGATTCAAGGTGCTCTGCGAAAAGAAGGGATTCACGGAATCTCACCAGGTAGTCGTGGACGTCTCGGACATCGGGGGAGGCAGAAAGATCGCTGAATCCTTCGAAGAGGCGAACATCATAATAAACAAGAATTTACTCCCTTGGGACCCACTTGATAGGACTTCGAACCCGTCGGGCATTAGGATAGGCGTTCAAGAGATGACCCACGTAGGCATGAGAGAGCCGCAGATGAAGGAGATAGCCCTGCTGATGAAACGGCTCGCCTATGACGGGGAAAAGCCCGAGAAGATCAGGGACGAGGTCGGGAATATCCGGAAGAATTACGTTAAAGTGCAGTATTGCTTTGATTGAAAGGAGACTATACGAGAACGACCCTTCCAACAGAGTCGGAAGACTCCATAAAGTCCCTGAAAGCCTCGAGGTCGCAGTATTTCCCGGCGTTGGTGAAGATCACCGTCCAGGAGCCGAGGATCGCGAGGTTGTCTGACAGTTTTTTGGATATCTCTGTAATATTCGTTCCGAGGTCGTCCGAGTCGAAGAGCATTATCTTGTAGACCCCTGCATCCTTCTTCAGGACGTCGTCCAAGCCGCTCAATGAGACGACTTCGCCGGGTATATTGTGATGGAAATCGATTAAAAGGACTGGCGAATTGTCGAAGCCCTCAATCATCTTTGCAAGTTTCCTGCTCTTTACGCCTTCGTTCGCGATGACCGAGAACTCGGCGGCGTATTCTTCGACCCCCTCGAACTCCGGAATGATTGTTTCCACTACATTAAACTATATTCCAGCCTCCATATAAATAAGCCATGTGAATATCAGGGTGACTATGAACGAATATAAGAAGTACTGGTGTGTGAAAGAGCGCAGCATGAAATAGCTGATGTAGAGCGGGAACACTGTTTTCAGGCTATAAGCATAGAATACCGCGTCGTTTAAGGGGCCTTTGCCATTTCTTTTATAGTAGATGGCGTAAGAGGCTATCCCGATAATCAGGCCG
>CAIYYO010000158.1 GCA_903930485.1 Methanobacteriota archaeon | reverse complement strand
GGGGAATATTCTCTAGCCGATAAGGGGACTGAATTCCTGGTAAAGTTCTTTGAGGGTGAAAAAATCGGTCCGGAGCTATACATCTCCGCAATACCGGAGAATGAAAGGAAAGCTTTCAATGATGTTTTCATCAGCCTTGTAAAAAATACACCAGACCTTACTGAAGAACTTCTTTATGAAGGAATCGTCCAGCCGGTGCAGATGAGAGGCTACTTCACGAAAAGCGACCTAAAAACGACCGAAAACAAAAGAGAAAAGATAATCCATATCCTCCGGAAAAAAGGAATTGAAGTCGTAAAACTCGGACCCAAAAAGGAGAGCTTGGAGAATAATTATATACCTTCAGGCACATTAGCAGATAATATAACAAGGTACACCGAGCAAACCCAATCAAGGGAGAAGGCGTCGGATGTAAAAAACAAAATTGAACAAGCGCAAGGCCTGGCGGCCAAGACCATCGATCTCTTCAATACAAATCATGCGAGAAAAGAGCTGGGCGTCATAGGTCAAAGCATCGAGGGAGACCTTAAGAACTATTCGGAGCTTACAAAGATCGCCAAATCATTGGGCGTCAATTTAAGGATTGTGTCCGACGGGGACGTAGAAGAGTACAAAAAATTCGACGGCAACAAGATACTCCTATGTAACTCAAAAGAAGGAGAGATAATCATCAAATCCGGAACTCCTTTCATAGCAGTCCTCTACGCATTGTCAGACCACGAGGCCCGGCACATAGCCCAGGACAGGACAGGTTTATTGAATATGGCGGACCAGTCCTCTGTTGCGAGAGCCGAGCTCGAAGCCTACTTCGAAGACGCTGTATCTCTCCTCGCCTTGAAAGACCTGATCAAAAAGGTTGAAGGATTTGATCCGAACCTGGCCCTGGGTCTAGAAGCCTACGGAATAGATGCCATTACGGCATTCAACGATAGGTGGAAGACCGGCTTTGAGTGGTATTCATCGAATAAGGAATTCAAGTTAGACGTACACAATATTTTGGATAATGTCCGGGACCTAAAACTCTCTGAATACGAAACACAAGATATTCTGGATCGATACGGGAAACTTACGGCAGGGATGTCAAAGAACATAGAACAGCTGAAAGCGGCAGCAACCGATGACAGAGCGGCTTTGTTGAAGGAGAAACTCTCTGCGAGTCTGTTGGAAAAGACCAAGGCTGCGATGGGTGTGGTCAAATATCGGGAAAGGATGTCTGAGGTCTGGAACCTTTACGACGAATTAAGGACCGAGGGACATCTCAGCCTCGAGGACACGGACGCAGTGCCTGCTGTATTCGATTTAAGCCATTACGGAAGATCGGCCGACGATGTCGCGGGCGGCAGGTGGAAGAGGCTCGTCGAAGGCGCACTGACACTCATCGACAAAGGCGTGATGCTGCCCGAAGACGATCTGGAGTTCAAGGCTAAACTCCTTGATAACCCTGATAGGGCAATCGATAACCATGTCCTGCTCAGAAAGTTCTTCCCTTTAGGATTGGAGTCAGGCAGGAACCGACTTTTGATGGACACGGAAACCCTTAAACGAAAGATATGCCTGTATCCGGACATAAGGCTTGTCATCTATAAAGAGGTTTCGACCAGGATGAAAGACTTGTCGATGGACGACATCGAAAAGGGGATAGAAGAGCTGGGCAAGATCGACGCGAATCTGACGCCTAAGAACGTGAAAAAGGCGGCCTTATTGTGCCACTACAACGTCCCTCTGAATTTCTCGAAGACTTTCATCGACTACGGAAAAATCGAGACAATGCTTCAGAACCTCGAATACCTTAAAAGCGTCGGCCTGCTGCGCCTTTGTGCAAGGGACGTGAGGGTGCTTTTCTCCAACAAACTAAAGGACAGGATAGAGATCCTGAAAAAGAGGAATCTGCTGTATCTCGCCGACCTCCACCCAAGCCTTTTGACTTCTCCGAATATTGCTAAGAACCTTGCCCTGCTTGACAGGAACAAGGCGCTAAGGGACTGGCTTTTCTCCCTGCCCAAGGAAGACCACAAGACCCTGAACATGGTCGGGCTGTGCCAGTTGATCGCGTCTGCGCACCTTGAGAAGAACCTTTCCCTATTGAATGCCATGAGCCCGTACTCGGGAACGAACAATGAGTACAGAGGAATGGACGGCCGCGACCTGTACATGAAGAACCCCCTGATACTTGCTTCATCACACCTCGAGGAAAACTTAACGACGCTTTTCGAATTAAAGCCCGGCCCCAAGGGTGCCAGCGGGCAGGACATCTATTTCCAGGACCCGTATGTGCTGACGTCAAACTGCCTGAAGGAGAACATGGCTTTATTCGACTCTCTGGGAGCGGAGTGGAGGAACCTTTATTTCAGGGACCCGCGCCTGCTCGTTTCTCCGCACGTCGGAAAGAACCTGAAAGTAATTGAACGCGACGAAGAGCTTAGGGAGATGTGCATAGAGCATCCAAGGCTTCTCACCTCGCCGAGGATTGAGGGCAACCGCGACCTGTTGAAAAGCAAAAATCTCTTCAGGTTGTACCGTGATAACTGGAGGATCCTCCTGATGGTCCGCCTGGAAGGGACCTTGTGCATGATGGATGCCATGGGCCTGGACCAGTTGTACAAAGGCAACCCGAAGATCCTGCTGGAGAACGTTGCTACCCTGGATGCTGCTATAAGCACGGCACTCAGGGAAAAGGGCGGCATATATTTCGTCAACCTTGTATCCGTACTGGAGAACAAATACGCAAGGCAAGGGCTTTATAAAAAAGACATATATTCGCTTCTAACCATCTCGACCTACAGGCGTAAAGGAGGCAAGGAGACGGCCGCTGCCGAAAGGGCGAAAAAACTGCTGCAGAAAATATATCTGACAGACGGCGAAGGAGCCAAAGAAGCCCACAGGGAATATCTGAACATACTCAAAGAGACAAGGCACAAATACCTGACAGAGAAGGTCTCTGGTGCCCTCGACCACTTGAAGAAATACGACATCCAATCCCAGATAGCGCGCAGGATCGCCGCAGACCTTGAGCATGAATTCCATCAACCGCTGGTCCTGGAAGAACTTAGTCCAAAACAGTTCAACGACCTGAGGGAAAAAGCCGCAGACTACGGGGAAAACCTGGCAGACGAATTAGGCATGTTCAATGTCGGGGAGGTCAGGTCCGTTCTCGGCCTTATGGCAGGATCCAATGAACTGTCAATCTGGATGATAGACGTAGACGACGCCAGGATCCAGTTCCTGAAAGAGTTATACTTGTCCGGACCAGCCACCAAGGGAATGATCGAGGAACAGATCGGGGTGAAATCGCCAGTAAGCCTTAAACTGCTGGAATCCCTCGGACTGGTCGTACTGGATGAAAAGGGCCGGATAGCATCGATAAAAAGAGACGCCATTAGGAGAAGATTCCCTCAGGTCATCGGGGCCAAGTCGATGAGGGAGAGGATATTCGATGAGATAGACGCGGGAGTCCTCAGGAAAAAGACGGGCCTGGGCGTGGTCAGATTCGACGCGTTACGTGAGATCCTCAAAGGAAGAACCAGGGAGGACATTACTGCCGACCCGAAGCTGGAGATATCACGCGCAGCCTACACGCGCCATTTAAAATATTTCAGGGAGCTTGGACTGATAACCCCGGACGGCAAGCCCTTCCCAACCAGAAAGATGTTCGTCTATATGAGAGATTCGAAGAGCCTGCCTGTGTTGCAGGGATTCCTGGAGCATTATCAGAAGACAAAGGACAGGATGATCCTGAACGATGCGATGGACAGCATCGAGAGATATCCGAGAAAAGACGACACTGAATTCCAGAAGACATGCCTTGAGATAATCGATGCAGCAGAGCTAGGCGGTGACGCAGAGATCCTGATGCAAAGCCCGACACTGCGCTTCCTGCGACACGAACAGATCAATATAGAGAGGGAAAAAGCCGAACGCGCCCTGGCCTATTTCCGCCCGGAGAGGATATCAAAGCAACTGGAGGAAGACCAACTGAAAGAGAAGGCGAAAGAAGAGTTCTCGACTGACTGGCTGCCGGCCGTAGATTACATTAGGAGAAACATCCTCCCCATATATATTCCAGCCCGGATGGGCCTGAGGCTTATCGAATTCGGCCCGGGCGTGAATCCCGTTCTCACAGCCAGCGGCCTTGAGGAGACAGCCGACGTCAAGAGCATAACGCTTGTAGACCTGAGAGATATCGCTCACCTGGAGAAGCTGAAAAAGACCGTCGTCAAGAGACACGACCTCAGCAGCAAATTCCCTGGCGACTGCATGGGCGAATTCGACCTAGTCTTTTCCAAGGACGTCCTGCAGGAAGTATTGCTGGAAGGAGTCCCTGCACTTGTCGAAAGGACCAACGAACTACTGTCAAAAGACGGAACAGCCCTCCACGTAGCCGCGGCGCCGTACATGCCCGCAGTCCCTATGATATCGGACACATTGCACACGACCCTCAAACAGATGTTTACCAGGATGAAGGCACTGTTCGCCGAGAAGGGATACACCGTGGAACTGTCCGACATCCCGCTGGATCTGACGACTGCCAAAGACACGATCATCCACATATACGTCCTGGCGGCAAAGAGGGGTCAGGAGGCGTATGTGCCGGTTAACGGCCGACCGGACGAAGCCGGCAAACAACAAGGCACTTCCGCAGGGCAAAAACAAGAAGCCCAGAGACGAAGGGTCAGGATACTCTCATTTTCGCCCGAGAACTTCTACCAGGAATTCCAGAAAAGACTGAACTGGCTGACCAAGGGCCGCATCATAGAAGGGCTTTCAGATAAGCCGCTGATCCCTGTAAACTACAATATCCAGGCGAATCCGACAAGGCACGAGATAACCGAGGAGATAATGCCGCTGCACCCCGATATTCCGGACTCTATCAGGAATAAACTGATTGACGGAAAAGACGGCATATTTTATCTGACCGTAAAAG
>CAIYYO010000157.1 GCA_903930485.1 Methanobacteriota archaeon | reverse complement strand
TGGGCTGGACCGCTATGCCCGCATTCGGCAGCAGCTGGTGGTGGACGCTGGTCTCAACGATCGTCCTCGGCGTGGGCGTCGGAGTACTTGCGGTGCCGCAGCTTTCAGTGCGTTTCCTTACGGTGAAGTCAAACAAGGAACTAAACCGCGCAGTGCCTGTCGGAGGAATATTCATCTTGATGATGACCGGCGTTGCATTCACGGTCGGAGCGCTGACAAATGTCTATTTCTCGCTCCCAGAGAACGGCGGAAAATTGGCGCTGGCGTCGACCGTCAGCGACCAGTATCCCAAAGGGAACTCGGACAGCATAATTCCTATATTCATAAACAAGGCCATGCCCGACTGGTTCGTGTACGTATTCATGCTGACGCTTCTTGCAGCTGCCATGTCCACCCTGAGTTCGCAGTTCCACACCCAGGGAACGGCGATCGGGAGGGATATCTATGAGACACTGACCGGCAGGAAAGGAAAGCAGACGGTTCTGGTTACAAGAATCGGCATAATACTGTCCATTGTGATAGCAGTGATATTGGGATACATACTGCCAGACAGTATAATAGCCCGCGGAACGTCTGTATTCTTTGGCCTGTGCACTGCGGCTTTCCTGTCGATGTACGCGCTCGGCTTGTACTGGAAGCGCGTTACTCGGGAAGGCGCTATTGCGGGTTTGCTTGTGGGTACGTTCACGGACGTCTTTATGTTCGTCTTCATGCACAAGGCTGAAGCCGTTCCATTAGGGATATGCAAGGCCTTATTCAATACAGATACCTTGTTAATGGATATGCCTTGGCCAGTCGTAGACCCGATAGTGATAGCATTCCCGCTGGCATTCATCGTGACGGTAGCCGTCAGCATGTTTACGACGCCTGACAGGAGACACACCGAGAAGTGCTTTAAGGGAGTCTGATATCTCCTCTTTCTTTTTCTTTCTTTTTTTAAGTTTTTATAGACGCGTTCTCATGTTTTATATACTAGCATGAATACAAAGCCGTCTATCTTGCCGTCCGAAGAAGTGCTGCTGGCATTTCCAGTAACCTATAGGCTGCGTTATCCCTTGGATATCACGCCGCAAAAGCGCGCCGCCTATTTGACCGACAAGCGCCTTATACTGGAATCCCAGGGGGACTTCCATTATCTCCCATATGAATGGCTGACAGGTCTGCGGATCGGCGGCTGGAATCACTCCAGAAAGTACGTTGAATTCGTTCACGGCAAAAAGATCCGGTTCAGCACGCATTACGGGGAGTCGCATCCCGCGGAAAACAAGAAGACGCAGAAGATCTATCGCTGGCTGCTGGACCTGCACCTTAATTCAACACCCAAAAGCAAGGTGTTAGCCGATATAAAGGCGCACAGGAAAAAATTCGAGGACACGACTCACATCTTTGAGATAGCGTCCAGCAATTTGTAGTTCTCCTCTGTCGTTCCGACTGTTATCCGAACCCAGTTGCCCGGGAATCCATGGAACTGAGGCTGCGGCCTCACAACGATCTTCTGGTCCATCATCTTCTCGAAGAACTCTTTTGAGGTCAGGGGGGTTACGTCCGCGAGTATGAAATTCGCGTTCGAAGGGATCACCGTGTACTTCTCCGACAGCTTCTTTGCTATCGCGTTCCTGTCTGTTATCACCCGGTTGACCATCTTCTTCATGTAGTCAATATCTTTCAATGCAAGCATCGCCGCTTCCTGGGCGAGGTAATTGACAGTGAAAGGCCCACGCACCTTTTTTATGGCTTCCGCAATCTCAGGGTCTGCCAGCGCATAACCGATGCGCATTCCTGCAAGACCGAAGGCTTTAGCCATCGTGCG
>CAIYYO010000156.1 GCA_903930485.1 Methanobacteriota archaeon | reverse complement strand
CTTCATGCTGTCAGGAAGCGATGTTTCGATAAAGACGGCTTTCAAATCCTGCAATCCATCGGCGACGCGCCATATCTCTTCGGTCGGTCCCGTATCGCCTACGAAGATGACCGATCCCCTCTCCGAGGTAATCACGTAACCCACAGTCTCTACAATATGATTGACCATCACGATGGTAACGACGAGATTCTCCAAGCGGATGGTTTCTCCCGGCATAACGGCCCTGAAGCGGACGATGGGATTTGCCGCATCCGGAATAGAAGAGAAGTCAGGCCAGATAATGCCGTTAAAGAGATATGTTTGAAGTGCCTCGATAATGGGCGGCGTACTAAGAATCACCAGGGGAGTAGCTCTGTGGAGGTAGCAGATATTGTCGGCGAGAAGCATTATGTCCCGCACGTGGTCGAGATGAGCATGGGTGACAAATACGTAATCTATCTTGCTCTGTTCTTCGGATGTCAAGGCAGAGGTGACGGTGCCTGCATCGATGAGAATCCTTCCATCTACGAGGAAACTCGTCATGTTGCAACCCGGCAGTTGCGATCCGTGGCATCCCAGTACTCGTATATCCATCAGTCCTCAGGCCTCCCGGAAAATGTAACGCAATTCGTTACAGCCGGCAGAGAAATTATTCCCGCTATCCTGCATTACATGCGAAAAGAGCCATGGAAGGACTCCGCCCAGACCATGGCCCGTTTCAACGAAGTTATGATCTATTCGGGTGTTACCTTGAAAACTTCATCGCCCGGGCGTACGCGATCGGACACCTTAACGCCGATAAACTCGCCCGATGCGGCTTTCTCTACCTTCTGATTGTTCACCTCCATGGATTCGATCCTGTCCGTCAGATCCGTTGTATGTCCCATGATCCTTATGGTATCGCCGATTTTGAGCTCGCCGCCGGTTATCTTTATGGCTGCAACGGAAGGCTTCGTAAAGAACTTCAGCACCTCACCGACCTTTTCTTCCGCCATGATCAACATCCTCCCCTCTTTGGACGAATAAGGAAAAGAATCCTTTGACAACGCTTGCCGCACCGCATGATCAGCATAGTTTTTCAGTATCTCTGCGCTGTTCCCAACGAAATGAATTAGTGAAAAGACTTTGCGGACTAACTTCTGTTATAGCAAAAAATATCCCCTTTTTTATAAAAAAACAAGGAGAAAGAAAAAGGCAGGCTTAAGCTGCCTGCCTTTCCATGACGTCAATTGGCAATCTCGCTATCGGGAGAGAATCTTTTTTTTCGCCTTTTGCTGCTCTCCCTCTTTGACGTATTCGATAATGGACAGAGGCGCATTGTCGCCCGGCCGGGGTCCTACCTTGATAATCCGCGTATATCCCCCGGCCCTCTGCTGGTAACGAAGAGAAAGTTCCGCGAAGAGTTTGCTCACGATATTCTCGTCTCTGACAAAGGCAAGAGCCTGTCTTCGCGCATGGAGGGTGCCGCGCTTCCCTAACGTGATCATCTTATCGGCTACTTTCCTCAACTCTTTCGCCTTGCAGTCGGTCGTCAGAATTCGCTCGTGCTTCAGGAGCGAGGTGACCATATTGCGAAACATGGCTTTTCTGTGACTTG
>CAIYYO010000155.1 GCA_903930485.1 Methanobacteriota archaeon | reverse complement strand
TGATATGAGAAATATTAAGAAACAGCTTATAAATAAGATACTCCGACCTAGTCGGAGTATTGCTCTCAAAACCGGCACAAGTGCCGGTTTTGTGATCAGAGCCTGTTCACGTCCAATGTCTCGATGCTCCCAACGCCCTTCAATTTCGAGACCGCGGCCTCTATCTCCTCGATCCCGCCCTGGCCGTCGTTCAGCAGGAATACTGCTTCGATAGACTTGAGGCCGAATGCGAGCGGTTTTATTTCGATGCTGTGGACCTTGCCGTATTTCTTCACGATGTCTTCGATGCCTTTCTGTATGGACTTGTAATCAACGTCGGTCCCGGTAGGCATCACTTTAACGGTCGCTGCGACATTCAGGTCCATCTCTTACTCCTTCTTCGCCTTCTTTTTCTTCTTCACGAACGGCTCTATCTCGACGTGATTCGCTCCCGGGACTTTGACCGAAGCGCACCTCATAGCCTTCTTCGCGGCCTTGATGGCGTCGTCGGTTTTGTTAAGGAATATGCTTATCACCTTCTGACCGGCAGCGACTCTCGCTGCCGTACCCATGGGCTTTCCGAAAGACTGCCTCATTCCCATCTGGACCCTGTCGGCTCCCGCGCCCGTCGCCATGACGTTCTCGCGGATGACATGGTGGGGATAAACACGCACCTTCATCCGGTAGTTACTGGCTCCTATGCTGTCTTCAAGCACCTTGTTGGCCGCGATCCTCGAGGCTTCGAGGCAGTTGCTCCTCATCTGGACCTTCTCATCGGAAACAAGCGATATCTCGGTATTGAAGTCCCCGTTCAGGTTCCCCATCTCGGAGCGGTTAAGCTTCGTACCCGGTATACCGGTTATGAAAGAGTCTCCGGGGTTGTTCGCGATCCTCGTATAAGCAGGACTATCCCATCTGTAGCATTTAGCAGGTCTAAGGCCCATTTTCTTTTAATTGTCTTTTATATATAACTCTAAAATAGTGGATTAAGGGTTTAAAAATTATCCTGCAAGCACGGCTTTGTACTAATAGTTTAACTTGCACTCAAAGTTTTGTTTCACTACAACATTTCTCACTTCTTTGCGTAAACGACATAACCCAGCGCGAATTCGTCGGACGGAGAATCAAGAGATTTTATGACGCCGTTAAGCCGCTGCAAAAACCTTAGCCGCCCCAAAGCTAAATTGCTCCAAATCGAAGACATCTTTCCCCCATACGGCCTTACCTCGACAGAGCGAAAATCCTTGAAAAGCAGCCTCAAAGAATCTGGCGTAAACCGCCAGTAGTCCTTCGGATCAGGGTGAATACGGTACATGAACGGAACCGACAAAATACATGCGCCATCGTCTTTCAACACTCTATAGATCTCGTTAACGACCTTACTTGGATCGGGAACGTGCTCCAGTAACTGGTTGCAAAGCACGCAGTTGAAGCGACCGTCTTCCAAGGACATGGATGCAGCATCACCTACGATGTCCGGTTCATTCGCCTCGCATAAATCGAACGTGACGTAATCAGGAAACTTGTAGCCGAATGGATAAGTCGTCGTCTTCCTGCCAGTCCCGACATCAAGGATGGGGGGTTTGACCAGATGGCCAAAACTCATGATTTTTTCATTCAGACATAACCTGGAAATGGATCTTGTTTTTTTCATCGAAAACGACCTCAAAAAAGGAGTATAATACTATGCATTCCAAGCCTAAAATAAACCCGATGATAACATGTCGTTTCAGTATTCCCCTATCCTCGACTGCTGCGCATTTCCCACGCTGGCCCATGATCTTCGGACAAAATCCGGAAGATTTTCTTTTCCGTTCTTCATAAGCTCGCGGACGAATGCCTGCGTTACTTCGTCGTGCGGGTATCCGCTTCCCAGTTCCCCATATTTCTTGCTCAGCGCCTCTATGTCGCGGTCTCTTTCAACTTTCGCGATCACCGAAGCCGCGGACACTTCGATGTAATTGTCGTCGGCCTTGTGTTCGGAAAGGATATCTGGCACGAACGCGTTCCTCTCTTCAAGGATGCAGACTATCCGTTTCTTGAAGCTCTCGGCTATCGGGTCCGCGGCATCGACTATGACTTTGTCGGGCGTCGTCTTGAGGGCGATGATGAGATCGGCTATCTTGAGGGCTTCGATCGCGTTCAACGATATCTTTTTGCGCATCCGGTCTATCTCTACGGGCTGGATCTTGAGCAGGCTCCATTCGACGGCGCATTCTTTTATGTGGGGCTCGAGTTCGGTCCTCCTATTCGGCGTCAATTTCTTTGAATCCTTGACTTTTAGTTTCTTCAACGTCTTCTTGCCTTTCTCGTCTATGAGTATGCATCCGAGGATCATCGGGCCTATCATCGGGCCTCTTCCTACTTCGTCTATGCCGCATACGATCATTTTGTTTTCTTCACATCTTTTTCGGGGATTCTATTCCGAGCAGAAGTAATCCATTGGCGATTATCTGCCTGGTCGCGTCGACCATCATCAGCCGCCTGTTCTTGACGCCTTCGTCCGCCGACAGCACGGGACAGTCTTTGTAGAATTTGCTGAACGCGCATGCGAGCTCGTATACGTAATTCGCGAGGATGTTCGGCCTCCTTTCGGCGGCTGTCCGTTCCAGGACGTTCGGGAACCGTAGGAAAAAGAGTATCAGCTTCTCCTCCTCGGACGCAAGGCGAGTTGCGTCGATGCCTCTCACGTCGAGGGCCGCAGGGTTCACGCCCGACTTTTCGACTATGCTGCAGCATCGCGCATGGGCGTATTGTATGTACGGCGCCGCGTCTCCTTCAAAGCTCAGGGCCTCCTGCCACCTGAAGGTTATCGTCTTCGACGGCGAGGCCTTGAGTATGTGGTACTTCACGGCCCCTACCGCGATCACTCCGGCGACGCTCTTTGACGCGATGCCTCTTTCCTCTATCTCTTCTTCGGCTTTTTTCACGGCTTCGTCCAGCAATTTGTCCACCGGAGCTGTCTGCCCTTTCCTGGTCGAGAGCTCGACGCCTTCGAAATTCACGAAAGAGTAATGCACCGCCTCCATAGGCTTCTCGATGCCGTATATCTTCGTAAGGATGGTCTTGAGCTCCTGGAATTCGTATTTGTGGTCTTCGCCGAGGACGTTTATGAGTACGTCGCCCCTGTCGGCTTTATCAAGGTGGTAAGCGATGTCCCTCGACAAATAAACGGACGTGCCGTCGGTCCTTGAAAGTATCGTTACCGAATCCCTTCTTTCCAGGCCGTATTCCTTCAAGTCCAGGCCGAAGCCTTTGTCTGTGTCTTTTGCGCAGCCGCTCTTCCGAAGGAAGTCCAGGACTTTGGCGACCGCGCCGTTCCTGATGTATGTGCTTTCATAATCGAAGTAATCAAACCTTACGCTTAGGAAATCGTATATCTCCTTCTGGCCTTCCAGGCACCTCGCAGCCACGTTCGTTATGTCTGAGAGGGCTGCGGCATCGCCGGACTCGGCCTTCTGGATGAGTTCCTGCACCTCTGAGGCGAACGCAGGGTCTGCCTCAAACTTTTTATTGGCCGCGACATACTCGAAAAATATCTTGAAATCTTCCTTCCGCCCATAGTTTGAGTAATTCCTGAGCGCCTCGGCGTCGGGCTCGATCCCTCTCCTGAATCCCTGGGCGATTATCGCTATCTGCTTGCCCACGTCGTTCACGAAGTAATGCGTCTCGACCACGTAGCCGCTGAACCGAAACACCCTTGCCAGACAGTCGCCAAGCAGGCAGTTACGCAGCCGGCCTATGTGCAACGGTCCGGAAGGATTGATGGACGTATGCTCTAAAACGATCTTGATCCCTTTAGACTGCGCTTTGCCGTACGAGTCTCCTTTGTTCCTCACGTCTACCAGAAGAGGCGAAACGATGGATGAGTAATCAAGGAAGAAATTGACGTAGCCGTTCACAGCTTCCGCTTTCAGGATACCCTCTGCGGGCATCTTGATCTTTGAAGCGATGCCTGCCGCTATCTGGACCGGGCTCTTACCCTGCTTTGCCGCGAGGCGGAATGCCATCGCCGAGGCGTAGTCGGCTTTGTCAGAGTCGGTCACGTCCTCCAGGGAAACGTTCACGCCTGACGCCTCTTCCAGGAGGGCCCGGATCTTTTCTCTTAAATCGGCATACATCTCTTAAGACAATGGGATTATGGACAAAAAAAAGAGACCCTGAGGATGTAATGCTATAAGCCCAGGCTTGAAACAAAAGACCAGAAGCACGTTTTGCAGCAAACCAGAGGCGTTATATAGACCTCGATAACGGCCCCGAGTATCAGCAGGAGGATGGACAAAATGATCAGGTCGGACGAGTCGACGACTATGTGCCAGAATTCCTTTGTGCGAAAGTCGTGGTTGACGACCGCGACGGATATTATCCCGCCGGCAAGGGCGCCGACTATGTAGGCTGACACCTCGAATAATCCGTGGATCATGTAGCAGAACGTTACCTGAACCGAAGAATACAGGTAAGGCCACAGCATCGAGCCCATGCCGTCCAGCGCTCCCCCGCCCAGATATTCGCGCACGCGCGTACCGACCGCGACACCTATGACCGACGCGTTGAGGGTAAGGATGAATATGGCCCCGGCGCCGTAGAGGAAGGAAAACAGTATGCAGAAGGCAAGCACCTTGAAGTTGTTGACCATGATAGTCTCCAAGCGGGCCGAGCCGTAGAGCGCGTAGCCCACGTTGGACAAACCGCTTGGG
>CAIYYO010000154.1 GCA_903930485.1 Methanobacteriota archaeon | reverse complement strand
ATCTCGGACTGCATATCGGTTTCATGATAAACCAACATGCAGCGGCTTGTCTTTTTTTTTAGAGCCGTTTAGGGTGTTTAACCCTTTGGGCTTCGCCCCGATCGGGATTCGAACCCGAGTCGCAAACTCGACAGGCTTGCATGATAGGCCGCTACACTATCAGGGCGTCTATATGGTTTAATTAATTGCTTTTTGGCCTAAAATATGATAATCCCGTCTCCCGGATTTGAACCGGGGGTCTGCCGGTCACTGCTTTTCCTGGTTGGGGACCGGAAGAACCTTAGATCCTATGGATCTCCTGGTCTGCCGGTACCTGCTTTTCACTTGTTTTCCAACACAAGACAGATAACCTGCGAACTGTATCGATCATGCGGGCCGAAAAGAGCCTTTAAGGACTCTTGGACAAACTACAGCCGGCCGCGTTAACCAAGCTACGCTAAGACGGGTTTATAATCTAATCTATACGGATTCAAAATTTAAATATATAGCCCCCAATTCTAACCTACCAAAACCTAGTTTTAACATAACGCCGAGGTGAATGCGCCCATTGGGTCGCTCATCTCGGCTTGGGGGAAGAGAATACAACAAGCCGAGGTAGCTCAGCTGGTTAGAGTGCCACGCTCATAAGCCCGGGCCCGAAAGGACTCACAATGATTTGGCGCTCAAAAAGACCAGAGCGGAGATACGTGGAAGTCGTGGGTTCAAGTCCCGCCCTCGGCAAAGACCCCTTTTTGCCAGCTCGCGCTGGTATGCCCTTAGGCGGCATTTCTTGACAAGAAAGAAAAGTGCTCATGACCCCAAAAGAAAGAAGTGTGGGGTCTGAAGACCCCACGGTTACGTTAGCTGGATTCCGATTTTGTCGAGAAAGGGAACCTAAATCATTTATTTTGTGACTTCCCTCGGATACCCCGCCTTCCTCCACGCCATGTAGCCGTCCACCAGCCTGTAGATCTTCTTGAATCCTTCGGAGGCCATGACCGTGCCGGCCTTGATGCTTTCGCTGTTGCCTCCGCAGTATAGCAGATACGTCGTATCCTTGCTGAGGGTGCCCACGTTCGCCGTGAGCTCCCTGACCGGCATGTTGACTGCGCCGGGTATGTGTCCGGCATCGTACAGCGGCGCGCCCCTAACGTCGATGATCTTCAGGTCAGGGACGTTTTTTGTTATGGCGTAGGCTTCCTGCGCCGTGACTTCGGTGAACGGCTGGGTCGCGTCGAGCGGCGGAACCGCTGCCTCTGTTGCGGTATTGTTCTGGGGATAATTGCTGTCGCTGAACCTCAAAGACTTCATGACGTCTCCCTGAGCGTCTCCGAAGGCTTTACGGGTCTGCTCTTTTTCATAGCCCGCGAAGATCATCACTTTTTGGTGGGGAGCCCACTGGTTGGCTATTATTACGATCGTCTTTGCGTCGTGCGAGGCCGTGACGTCACTTTTCTCGGAGTCTGTGAGCAGGTCTCCGACTATTTTGCCTATGCCTTCCGGTGCGTTCTGGCCTCCGAGGAAGTAGATGTTGGGGTCTTCCTTATGCGACGGAAGCTCGGATGCGGCGATGGTTGTGGAGTTGATCCCGGATGCGCGGAGGTTATCGATGTATCCGGCGTTCAATGCCAGGTCGATGGAGTTTGCGACGATAGTCACCGACGGCTCGGCGTAGACCGACGCGGCCAATAACAGTATTCCCAAAAGCAACGGAGACGGGTTCTTCATGGAAATATATTGGGAAATAAAAAATAAGAATTGCCTGGCCGAGAGAATTGTCACACGGCGAGTGGGCCTAAAAACCCGTATGACTTTTACCTCTGATTTTCAATATAATCATGATATGTTTGTCATAGAAACCGAGCATCTGACGAAATCATACAACGGATTTTTGGCCGTCGACGACCTAAACCTTAAGATCGAAGGAGGAGAGATATTCGGCCTCCTCGGCCCCAACGGCGCCGGGAAAACTACGACGCTGCTGATGCTGACTACATTGATTCCTCCGAGTTCCGGAACTGCGAAAATCAACGGATACGACATAATCAAGGAGCCCGACAAGGTCCGTAAATCCATCGGCATAGTCTTCCAGGACCCCAGTTCCGACGAGCTGTTGACCGGCTACGAGAACCTGAAGCTCCACGGGTGGCTCTACGACATGCCCAACGACGTCAAGGAGAAACGGATTAAGGAAGTCTTCGAATTGATAGAGCTCACCGACAGGAAAGACGACCTCGTCAAAAAATACTCCGGCGGCATGAGACGGCGTCTGGAGCTTGCAAGAGGCCTGATGCATCACCCCAAGGTCCTTTTCCTCGACGAACCGACGATCGGCCTCGATCCTCAGTCCCGTGACCGCATATGGGAATACATCAAGGTGCTCGCGAGAAAAGAGAACATAACCATCATAATCACGACCCACTACATGGACGAAGCCGACAAATTATGCGACAGGCTCGCCATAATCGACAACGGGAAGATCGTCGTATCCGGTACGCCCGAGAAACTGAAAAAAGGGTTGGGAGGCGACATAATACGGCTGAAGGCCGAGGGGCTGGAAACAGCGGCTCTCGAAAGGCTTTCCTATGTCGTGAACGTGTCAAGCTCCGACGGCGTGGTCAGCCTGACGGTTAACGATGCGAGCGGGCATTTGCAGGAGATATTGAAGACTGTAGGTAAGGTCGAGTCCGTCGAGGTCCGGTCGCCGACCCTGGACGACGTGTTCATCCATTACACTGGGAAGGCGATCCGGGAAGGCTCTCCGGAAGGCGGGTGGGGAGACAAGGTCATTCATGCCCGTTCAGGCGGGAGATGAGCGGGTCTAAGCGTATTTAAATCCTTTTTCTAATAAGTGATTGATTGATCGATTATGTCTTCACAGGATTTAAGGGGTGCTCTGGAAGTTTCAAGGGCGGTCGGCAGCCGTGCCATCAATGCCGATGAGGAATTAAAAGCCGAATTGCATAAGACTTTTACCCCTGACGACTTGGATCTTTTGCCGCAGTATATCAAGAAAGCAGAGGAGGACTACGTAAAGGAGAGGAAAAAGTGGTACCTTCCGGCGACCTTTATCATTCCGATAGTCGTCCTGCTTGTTGTACTAATATATCTCTGGAAGCTTTTGATTCCAGGCATGAAATTCATAGATCTCATGTGGCTTTTTCTCGGAATGCTCCCGATATTTGCGGTCCTAGGTTTTTTCCTTGCAACACGGTATTCAAAGAAAAGGATATCCTCCATGACCAGAGAGCAGCGTCTTAAGTACTACGCTGGATTAGAACTAAGTGAAAAAATATATAAGGAACAACAACAGAAGACTGACTGATCCGATATCAACGCCGCCTGCATAAAAAAATCGTGAAAGACTGTTCAGGCAAGAAATCATAACTTTTTTCCATAACGTATCCTACGGCTGTCATTTCCTCGAGTATCCTTTCCTTTGAGACGTGATGTCCTTTAGGTCTGCGGAATAATTTGTTGCCGTGCCTCACGTCGCCCGCATAATCTATTATCGCGACTCTGCCTCCTGTTTTCAGAAGCTTTGAGAGGTCTTCGAAATACCTTGCCCTGTCCTTGAGGTGATGGAAAACGTTTCTCATGAAGACCGTGTCAAGGCTTCCTGCAGGAATCGATGTTATCATCGATGACGCCTCTATCGTCTTGACGTTCGCGAGGCCTTTCTTTGCCGCGCTCGCGGACAGATGTTCAAGGAATTTCCGGTTCGTATCTACTCCGTAGACGATGCCGTCGCTTCCTACGGTCCGGGCGAATCGCAGAGAATAGTATCCTCCGCCTACGCCGATGTCCGCGACGTTCTGGCCCGGCTGCAAAGAAAGCGCTTCGATTATCCTGTCCGGCCTGTTTTCCTTCGACGACGCCTGCCTGTTGAACATCCAGATCTTTAATCGGTCCATATGGTTCACATATCCTCCCTGCTTATGAAATAAACCTTCTCCATGTGGTCGGGATGCAGCCTCTCCTTAGCGGTCCTAAGGCCGGCGATCCCTAGATCGGACTCCCTGTTGATGTATCTGTATTTCTCTGCAAGGATCTTCGCCGCCTCGTTGTTTATCGCGGGATAGATACCCTCGAAATCCGGCAAGGCCTTCTCGAAATGGATGACTGCGGTTTCGGGATTGATCGGCTCGTATACCGACAGCGCCTGTATCTCTCCGCCGATTCTTAAGACTATTCCCGAGAGTCCCATTTCCGTATAGTGCTCCATGCAGAACAATATCGCTTCTCTCTCGGCCTCGAGCATGGGCTCGGACTCGCAGTCTCGCCACAGGCACCATCTCTGAAGGAATCTTAGGGTGTCTTCCATGTTCGCCGGGGCTATCTGTTCCACCGAATACTCATACTTTTTCCGAAACCTGTTCAAGTGGTTCCTCTGGGTCAGGTACGGTTTACCCGGGAGCTCGGCAAGGTCCCTTGACAAATAAACGTAATCGAAAAAATCCCTATCCTCGGCAATCCTGATACTTGGATAAAGCGATCCGATCCATTCCCTGGCCGGTTCTTCTACGGCGATAACGGGACAGGGCCCGCCCTCTTTTTTTGCCATATCCAAAACCTCCTTAAGGAGATGCTCGTTCCTTTCTCCAACAGGGGGCCGGAACTGGGGCTGGCCGTCCTTTATCTGCATCAGGAGGAGAACGTTTTCCCTGAAAAGGCAGTAAGCAGGCATGTAATGCGTCCAGCTGACGATGGACGTGAACATGTACTCGCTGTGCGTCTGCGGGAATCTTGCATAGTGGTCCTGGAATTTCTGCCTGAGAGACAGTGTCACTGGCTTGTAGTCTTCGAGTCCGATCATTTTGTACCCTTCTCGATCATGTATCTCATCGGCGTGTGTCCTGCCATAACCCTGAAGCCCAGCCGGCGGTAGAAATCCGCTGTTCCGGATTCCGCGACGAGGGCGATCCATGTGATCTTATTTTTAAGGCAATATTCTTTCAGTGCCTTAATGATATTTTTCCCTACGTCTTGTTTCCTGTATTCCGGCAGGACTACGACGTCTTGTATGTATGCGTCAGACACCCCGTCAGATAGCACGCGGCCCATCCCTACGGCCTTGCCGGTTCCGCCCTGGATCGCCACCGCGAAAGCGTAGCTGCCTGCTATCATCTTTTTCACCGTTGAAGGGTCTGATCCGTCCCACCAGCCGCCTGCATCGTATAAAGCGATTATGTCTTCTGCGGGCCAGTCTTTCACGAAGCTGATGGTTATCTTCGGGCTCTTTGCGTTCATGCTGTTTTCCAGTGAGATTAATATGCCTTCGGATGTTGAAATAGCGCCTTAGCCACCTTTCCCGATTTAATTGAATCCCCTACAATATACTTAATATGGGTTCTCTGAAAGGCATATATGCGCTCTGGTACCGTGAATACAAGGTCTTCATCAGGGAGAAGTCCAGGGTCGTGGCATCGGTCGTAAACCCTTTGCTCTGGTTCCTGGTGCTAGGCGGGGGCATCGGTTCAGCGATCAACATTCCAGGAGTCGACTACAAGACCTTTATATTCCCCGGGGTCCTGCTACAGTCCATACTCTTCTCCTCGATATTCTTCGGGGTATACATCGTCTGGGACAAAAAGATCGATTTCCTCAAAGAGGTGCTGGTATCGCCTCTGTCCCGCACCGCGATCTTCATGGGCAAGGTCGCCGGGGGATCCACCGATACGTTAATCCAGGTTTTCATCCTGATGATAGCCGGCTATATTTTCGCATCCATCGGCCTTATGCCCGGGATACGGTTCGACGTAGTCTCCCTTCTTTACGCCTTCGCCTTCATCTTCGTGACGATAGTCGCCGCTGTGAGCATAGGCCTCATAATGGGCTCCCAGATGGAAAGCCCGGAGGGATTCCAGCTCGTCAGCAGCTTTGTTATCTTTCCGATGTTCTTCCTTTCCGGGGCGTTCTTCCCGATAGACGGCCTGCCGTGGTACCTGTCCCCGTTCGTGCAAATCAATCCTGTCACCTATTCCGTGGACGGGATACGGGCTGCGATGATCGGACATTCGACGTTCCCGATGGAGATCGATTTCGTCGTTATAAGCCTTTTCGCGATAGCGATGATAATGACCGGGACGTATGCTTTCAAGAAGATGAAGTTATAAAGGTCTATCCAAACCGAAAACCGCGCACCTCATCCCCACCGACCCTGCGAAAATATCCTCGTTGAAGAACTGCGGCTTTTCGCCAATGCTCGCACCCAGAACGTGGAGTAGAGGGATATAGTGTTCGTTCGACGGATGAGCCAGCGTCGCTGTATTCTGTTCCATGTAGGTTATTAGCGCTTTATCGTTCCTTTTATCAAGATTCTTTTTCACGAATGAATCAAATTCCGTCGCCCAGGAATACGGTCCTGAATCCGGATCCATCCTCGTCAGGTTGTGAACCAGGTTGCCGCTGCCGATGATAAGGACGCCTATTTCCCTGAGCGGCTTGAGTTCTTTTCCTATAGCGTAGAGTTTTTCCGGGGGCAGGTAGTAATCAAGCGACAATTGCACTACTGGGACGTCTGCTTTAGGATACATGTTCGCGAGCACGGACCATGCGCCGTGATCGAGCCCCCACTCTAGATCGATGCCAACCCTTACCGTCTTGACGATATTTTTTATCTTATCAGCCATTTCCGGCGACCCGTTAGCATCGTACCGTATCTTGTAGAGCTCGTCCCCGAACCCGTAAAAATCATGGATCGTCGCAGGCTTTTCAATTCCCGTAACAGCCGTTCCCTCCTTGAGCCAGTGAGCCGATATGCACAGGATCGCTTCAGGCTTGGGTAAGGCGCGTGCAAGCTTTTTCCAGTTCCTTGTGTATTCGTTGTCCTGGAGCGCGTTCTCCGGAGAGCCGTGGCCTATGAAAACCGCAGGCAACATTTTCGGAACTTTTATTTTTTACCGGAAACCTTGATGCTGACGACCGAGCCAGCGGCGTCTTTTACATCGTCTTCGGTCATCCCGAGGCCGTCTATCACCGATTTCACGGCCGGGTCGTCGACGCAGTCCAGAGGGAATTCAGACTCTTCGACGACCCTTACGTCTTTGAATCCGGCATCCTTCACGGCATCGAGGTATTCGTCTTTCGATACCGCGCCTGCTATGCATCCTACATAAGCCGCCACCGATTTCCTCAATTCCTCCGGAAGCTCCCCGGTCAACGCGATGTCCGAGACCACGAACCTTCCGCCCTTCTTCAGGACCCTGTATATCTCGCTGAAGACCTGCTCCTTGTCAGGCGAGAGATTGATCACGCAGTTGGAGATCACGACGTCGACAGTGCGGTCTTCCACGGGCAGGGACTCGATCTCTCCGGCCCTGAATTCAACGTTCCGGAATCCTCCGCCCAGTGCGCTTTTCCTTGCCCTTTCCAGCATCTCCGGGGTCATGTCTACGCCTATGACCTTGCCTTTTGGTCCGACTTTTTTCGACGCCAAAAAGCAGTCGAAACCTGCGCCGGAGCCGAGGTCCAGGACAGTCTCGCCTACTTTGAGAGATGCCAGGGCGACGGGGTTGCCGCAGCCCAAGCCGAGATTAGCCCCCTTCGGGACCGAGCCGAGGTCTTTGTTGGAATATCCCATCCTCTTGCTCACCTGTTCTGCGCAGCCGCATCCGCCGCCGCAGCATGAGCCGCTTTCTTTTGCGATCTTTCCGTAACCTTTCCTGACGTTTTCCTTTATCTCGTCGTTTTTCATTTTTTGCCTCCTTCCAGGTCCTTTAGGACCGGCCCGAGGAAATTGCCGGCTATTCTCGACATGTCGTCGGCCTTGACAAGCGCCAGGCAGGTAACCTTATCTCCGCAGGCGAGGCTCACGAGCGACAGTTTGTCGCCTGGCTTGACGCCCATCTTCTCCCTTACGTCTTTTGGCAGGACCATCTGTCCACGCTCGTCTACGGATACCATTGCTTCGACCTTGCAGCATGTGGAGCAGCAATCCTTTGATTCTTTTTTCGGCATTTTTTGTTCACCAAAGGCATTATTGGAAATCAGAGTATAAATATTAATCAGAATAATCAGAATAAAATGAATCAGTTAGTGTGCCGTTTCACCGGGCCCCGCCGCCTCCGCCGCCTCCGCCGCCGCCGGACCCCCCGAACCCGCCGCCGCCCGAGAACGAGCCGCTGCTCTGCGGAGGCGAGAAATGGCTTCCAGCGGAGTACCCGTAGAACGCCGGGTAGCCTGCAAAAGCGAGGGACCTTACTTCAGTCTGCGGAACGCCCTGCTCTTTCAGGGTTTCCTTCATCGCCTTTATCGTCTTCTCGGCCACGCCGAAAGAGATCGCATAAGCCATGTAAAAGTCCCAGAGCTTGATGGATTCCGGAGGATGCTCCTTAAGGTAGCTGAAGTCCTCGAGGTATCTCTTGAAATTCGTCCATTTAAGGTTCAAGAGCCTCCCCTCCCTGGTCCACCTGCTGAGGACGATCTTCTTGGAAGCAAGCAGGCATAGGAGGCCGAGGATGAAAAATGCGGCGGGTGCGGCGGCCTGGATGGAAGCAGCTACCGGGCCCATCGCCGGGAACAGGACCGGCATCAGAAGGTAATTAAAGCCGGATGCAAACAGCAGTATGGCGACGTACAATACGGTATAAAGGTTCCTGCCCATGTTGTCTATGTACTTGTTTATGCCGGTCTCTTTTTCCAGGGTTGCCTTCCATCCCGTATATTTTTCGAACAGTTTCTCGTCATGCGACCTCTCCCTGAAGACCTTGAAATCGAGCTCGGTAGCCCCTTTAGCCTTATAGTTGACGATGTCGAGAAGGACCCTCTGGTGTTCTTTCAGGTCTGCATCAGCGGCCTTCCTTATCT
>CAIYYO010000153.1 GCA_903930485.1 Methanobacteriota archaeon | reverse complement strand
CTGCGGGAGCGAGAAGCTCTACGTGATCCATTTACCTAGGGCAGGGCCGTGCCGTATCCGAAAACCCTGGGCATCTTCTGGCCCGGGTCCATGAAGAGCATCCTCCCCGGCAGTATGGGAGTCTTCTTTTCGAGGGTAAGCTTTATCTGGCCCGTCCCTCCCTGAGATACGGAGCCGTCGGCCACCTTTACAGGAACGTAGTTCAGATGAGTGCTTAACATGAAAGAATCGCCTACCGAGATCGCCTTAGGCGAAAACTTGGAAACCGAGCAGTTCAGCGTTAGCGTATCTGATACTTGAATGGTTCCTTCATGTGCAAGGATGGTCCCGCGCGGAACGTCTTCGGGCCTCAGGTTCTTCAAGCCTACGCCGACGCGCAGCCCTTTGGACGCTTCCTCCACGTCGACGTCGTTCACCTGAATGGATTTAACCTGCGCCTTGACGTGGGTGGGGAACAAAATGAGCTCGTCATGCCTTTTCAGGACGCCCTGCTTGACGACGCCTAAGGCTACTGTCCCGACCCCTTTCACCGGAAAGGAATGGTCTATCTGCACGAAGACGTCGCCGCCTGATTCTGGCTTGTATTCCGCGAGCCTGTCTCTAATCCCCACGACCTGTTCCTCGATCACCGGGTAATTCGACAGAACGGTTCCGGAAAGGAATTTCTTCAGGCTGTCGGTCAATATGCCGGGCCCCAGGATAAGGAAACCCCGGTCCATGCCCAGGGAATCAAGCGTTACAAGGGATTCTGCGAAGAATGAGCTAAGCTCTGTCACTTTGTATAAGACCTGGTCCGCGATGTCGAGAGCCGTAACGAGCGACTGTATCTTTTCAGGATAAGTCGACGGCTCCACGAACGCGAGCACTGTGTCGCCCATCTTGTGGTTGTACAAGGTCACGTCGCTCTCCGTGCCCTTCCTGCCCAAGGACGAAGCAAGGTCCTTTCCAAGGACTGCGGTTATGTTTCCAGTGAAAGACATGATACGGATTAGGAAACGAAAACATAAATGTCCGATTTTGCCGTGGATATCGGTCACCCGATGAACTCCATCTCCACAGAGTCCCCGTCCGCTAATTCCATCGCCTCTCTGAGGCTGTGCGGGCTTATTATCTCGAAGGTCGCCTTATGATGCGTTCTGGTCGGCAGAATAACGTAGCAGAGCTCGGTTTTTCCCTTGGATGACAGCCGGATCTTCGCGTACCTGATGGAGCCGAAGGTTCTGCCCTTCTTCCTGAATCCTTTTATAGTCCCTGAGTAGAGCCTTGCATCGTTTCGGATATCCTCAAGGGGACTTACGTTGAGGGTGCCGTGGAAGGGTTTGAATCCGAGCTTTTTGTCGATCTCTTCTGAGTATTCCTTGACGTAATATGCGCCCTCTCCAAGGCCTTTCGCGACCGTTCCCGCGATCTTTTTTGCGGGTTCTTTTTCCTCAACAAGGTCTTTGAGGCTGAGATATACTTCTTTCAGGGCCTCGAATCCCTTTGGGGTAAGGGTTACCTCAGGGCCGTTCCTTCTGATCAATCCCGCCTCCTCGAGTTCGCCCAGGTAGCGTGACGCAGTCTGCTGAGACATGCCCAGGGATTCCCCGTACAGGGTCGTAGAAATAGTCAGCCTCCGGCTTCCCGGAGGGATTCCTCTGGACAATTGGTAAAGAAAAAAAATATTCCGGTCCATTTAGGGGCCGTGTTTCTTAGACTATTATGCCCAGGGCTTTTGCCAGTTCCTCGTACCGGTTCCTTATCGTGACCTCGGTGACCCCGACAAGTTTTCCCGCGATGCCCTTCTGGGTCTGCTTGTCGTTCGTTATCTTTGCAGCGAGGTATATTGCCGCGGCTGCGACGCCTGTCGGTCCTCTTCCGGATATTATCCCTTTCACCCTGGCTTCTTCGAGTATCTCGATGGCTTTGGCTTCGGTCTCCCCTGATAACCCCAGTTCCGATGCGAACCTTGGGACATAGTCCATTGGCGTCGCTATCGGCATCTTTATGTCGAGCTTCCTGCAAAGAAACCTGTAGCTTCTGCCGATGTCTTTCCTCTTGACCCCTGATGCTTCTTCCAGCTCGTCCAGTGTTTTCGGCAGCTGGTGCTGCCTAGAAATCAGGTAGATTACGGCCGCGACGACGCTCTCGATAGACCTGCCCCTGACAAGCCCTTTGGAAACCGCTTTCCGGTACCACATCGCGCATTCCTCCTTGATGTTCCCGGTTATGGATAAGTATGCGCACATCCTGTCCAGCTCCGGCAATGCTATGGACAGATTCCTCTGGAACGAGTCAGACATCCTGCTCCTGCGCTGCCACTTACGCAGACGGTATAGCTGCGCCTTCCTCTCGGGCTGTATGGCGCCGCCTCTTATGTCTCTATCGTATTTGTCTATCTCGGTCGTAAGGCCTTTATCGAGCTTTGCGTATTTTACGGGTCCGCCCGTGCGGGACCTCTTGCTCCTCTGCTCTTCGTCGAAGGCGCGCCACTCGGGTCCGAAGTCCAATAATTCATCGTTTATCACGAAGCCGCATGTCTTGCATACAAGCTCGCCGTGCGTGTAATCTGTCACAAGGTTCCCGCCGTTGCACGAAGGGCATGTACTGGGTGTCACCTGTTCTTCGGAGTCTGCGTTCCCGTCTTCAAAGCTTTTTGTTTTCTCAATCATTTTGTTTTTTTGGGGCATCTTTTAAGGATTAGATATCTAACTTGAGCTGAACGTAAATGCTCTTGCCGATAAGGGTTTCCGAGGGCTTGATCCCTGAGCCTCTGGGCTGTGTTATCACAAAAAAAGGCTCGCTTACGCCGCCTATGACGTTCGTGATGCGGCCAAGGGCTTTAGCATCCCTAGAATCTTCAAGAAAAACAGGCTTGTTCTGCAGGGTCTTCGCGGTCTTCAGGTCGAGGGGCTTTCGCGTGATTTGAGCGGAAGCCACGATTTCCTTGCCTACGATGGAGGTGATTTTACCGATTTTCAAAGAATAGCACCTATAGTAAATCAGCCAACCATACCAACCAATAAATACTTAGGTAAGCGACATATATAAATGATAACACATATTACATCCAATAGTAATGGAATATATCTTAAGTGCCGAGGGATAGCGTTTAGAAACACGCATCCTACGGGCTTATATGTTGGTTCACCGGGATCGGCGAACCCATTGATTTAATCACATATAACGAAACAGTGATTATCTCTTATTTGGGCTAAAAACCCTCAGAACATTATATTAACATAAACCGCCAAAAAAGATAACAACAAAAAATGGAACTCTTAAAGGAATTATGCCTGGCCGACGGGATATCCGGATACGAGAAGAACATAGCCGAGATAATGAAGAGGGAATTGCGCAAATCCTGCGACAAAGTCGACGTCGACGCATTCGGCAACGTCATAGGTCAGAAGGGCAAAGGCAAGACCAAGATAATGATAGCAGCCCACATGGACGAGATAGGCCTGATGGTCAAGAACATAAACGAAAAAGGATACATAAGCTTCATAAAGATCGGCGGCATAGACGACCGGATACTCTTGAGCCAGAGGGTCATAGTAAAAGCCCGGAAAGGGGACGTAGCGGGCGTGATAGGCTCCAAGCCCCCGCACCTTCAGAAGAAGGAGGAGATGGACAAGATAGTGAAGTGCGAGGACCTGTTCATAGACATAGGCGCAAAGGACAGGGAGGAAGCGTCCAAGAAAATAGAGGTGGGCGACCCGATAATCTTCGAACCCTCATACATGGAATACGGCGCAGACCTTGTCAATGCAAAGGCCGTGGACGATCGTATAGGCTGCTATGCTCTCCTGAAGGTCATGGAGAAGATACCAAAGAACATTGACGCGACCGTGTACGCGGCGGCCACCTGCCAGGAGGAGGTCGGATTGAAGGGCGCGAAAGTCGCCGCCTTCAAGATCGACCCGAACTACGCGTTCGCCATCGATACGACGATAGCCGGCGACACGCCCCAGATAAAGGAGACCGAGTCCAACCTGAAGCTCGGAGCAGGGCCGGCTATTACGATCATCGAGGCCAATGGTAGGGGAACGATAAGTCATCCCGTCGTCAGAGGGGCGCTAATGGATACGGCCAAGAAATTCGGCATCCCTTATCAGATAGACGTGATAGAAGGAGGCATGACGGACGGCGCCATGATTTACCTTAACAGGGAAGGCGTGCCTACAGGAGTCGTGTCTATCCCGTGCAGGTACATCCATTCGCCGACCGGCATATTCAGCAGAAAAGACGTGGACTCGACCGTCGAGCTCGTGGTCAGGACGCTGACTGTGATGCGCGACCTGCGTCTGCTTCAATAAGGGGCCTCATTATGAAAACGGGAAAGAAATCAAAGCAGGGCTTAAAGGGCAAGCGGCTGATCTATCTGGGCGTCTTGGCGGTCGTCCTAATATCCCTCATAGCCTATGTTTCCTTCAAGGCGAATGACGACATAACCCTCATCGATTATACGCTCTTCACCGGCCTTATCATGGTGATAATCTATCCGATAGCCACGTGAATGAATCTTCCCGTTATGAACCTTAAAAGCCTGGGCCGGAATGTTTTAGGATTTTTGGCCGGGTCTCTGATATATTTCATCCTGGTCCTTCTGCCATTCGCAGGCCCTCTTTTGTCAGGGATAGCTGCCGGCAGGATAGCAAAAAAAGGTCCAGGTGCCGGATTCTTCCTCGGAGCCTTCTCAGGGATCGCTGGGGCCTGTCTATGGGCTTATCTCCTGTTTATCGTCCTTGACCTGCGCCTCGATTCCTTCTTTTCATGGCTGTTCCTGTTCATATTTGTTTTATGGAATGCCGCATCAATAATATTTGCAGGCATAGGCGGGGTCTTAGGTTCGATCGCGGCCGGGACTGAAAGGCTTTTTTCCGGCCCCTCCCCGGGTGCCGTTTACGAATCGGGTGAAAGTGTCATGACGCTGGTGGTATGCCCCGATTGCGGGACTGCTAATCCGGAAGAGAACATCATGTGCTCAAGCTGCGGAGCGAAGATAGATTAAAGATGTCCATAAAAGAGATCGTATCAAGGGATATGCGGATCATGGAGGCCTGCTTCCTGGTATTCGCATTAGCCGCGCCTCCAGGGTTCCTGTTATACGATCAGACCCAGGACTTTTTTCTTCCCGTTATAGAGCAGCTGAAATCAGACGTTCTTAAAGATTCGAAGTTCGATACCGCATACAGCATATTCGTCAACAACTACAGAGTATGCGCAATGCTATTAGTCGCCGGTGCTTTGGTCCTCCCTTCATTATTTATCCTGTCGGTCAACGGGTTCCTTGTAGGGTTCGTCCTGAAATACGTGCTCGCAAGGGAGCATTCGCTTTCTTTTTTCATTAAAGGCGTGCTCCTGCATTCGCTTTTCGAGCTGCCTGCGATATTCCTTTCAGCAGCGATCGGCATAAGGATCGGTCTGTCCTTTATGACGCTCGACAACAGGAAGAGAGCGAAAGACGTCAGCAGGAGCCTCCGGGAGGCTTTGACTATCCATTTTTTCGTCGTGATACCCCTGCTTGTAGTTGCGGCTTTGATCGAGACGTTCGTCAGCGCGGCTTTGATAACCTGATGCATAAGTTTTTATTATAACTTAATACAATATATCATTCGTCCAGTGATGATAATGAAGGGTCTGATGTACTATTCTCCAAGGATGTATGAGATGATGATGCACGTCTCCCACCGAGGCGACCTGCCGAAAAGGTTCGGTGCCATAAAGGGCTTGATCGGCCCCGGCAGGGTCTTGGAGCTGGGCTGCGGTACGGCATTCATCCAGGATTTCCTCGACAGGCCTTATCTCGGGATCGAAAAGAATCCCCGGTTCGCGACTTACGCCCTAAGGAAGAATAGGAACGTGGTCGTAGACGACATATTCAACTACGGCAATTACCTGCGCAAAGGCCACAACACGGTGCTCCTGATGGACGTGCTGCACCACATACCGAATCCCGCCGTTTTGCTGGACCGGCTCATGGATTCGAACATAAGCCAGGTGATCATATGCGAGCCGTACAATCTTCCCGAGAGCGTGATCCACAGCTCGAAGGCCCTCAATCGTTTGTTCGATTCCGACGGGATAAACGATGCTACTGACTGGCATGACCGGGAGAGCCTGATAGACTTCTATGAAGGCTACGGCGGGGTGGATCTTACGGAGATACGGAATTCGATAATAACGAGGATCCCGGTTAGATGAGCGGATGCCAGGATGAAAAAAATTTTCGCTTTGTCGGCTCTCCTGCTGTTTTTTTCGGCGTCCACTTACTCGGTTGATCCGCGCGCCGAAGGAAAAGCTAGGGAGTATAAAGGCTATGACGAACTTATTACCAACATCTCCGAAGTGCCTTACGGGAACGGGACTTATTACTGGGTCGAGTACTCCAAGAACCTGATGTACAGCGGCGCGCTTGTCATCGACGACAAGTACGGCGCGGTCTCGGAACCGGGCACGCTGAATTCATTCGTCATAGCAGACATCATACACAAGAATTATCCCCCAGATACTGCGTCGCAGTGGCGGCAGTTCTCGGATTATTTTTTTTCTATGGCTTCGGCCCACGCCCAGTACGGGAGGCCTGGACTGGCCAACGACTCGAAAGAGATAGCGGTTCTCCTGAACAGATCGTCTTACGACCTCGGCAGGTCTGTCGCATCATTCTCGCCTGCGGACGCGCGGGACTACATGGCTATTGAGTCTCTCGCTGCGGAAAAAATGGACGCAGCTTATGCGGACACAATCAATTATTCCGAGAAAGATTCTCCCTATCTAAAGGAATACAAAGACTCGCTGACCAACATAAAAAAGATCCTCTCCGGGAACAGCGACAGCCTCCTAAAGTCCTCAAAAACGCTGACCGATAACATGCTCCAAAGGATCGGCTCAAAGGCTAATCAAGGGTCTACCGACATGATCCTGATGTCGCTGGCAGCCGTCCTGCTCGTGTTCGTTATCGTGATGAAGGTCAGACGCTCGCGTTCTTCCAAACCACCGCAGCATCCTCGGGCTTCATCCGTAGGACAGTCTTCAGGGCGTCCATGACGTCGTGCACGCCGTAGCCTCTTTTTGCAAGCTCGTAGCACAGGGCTTCCGGGTCTATGTCTATCCACTCGGGTCCGCCGTCCATGAGCTTTGACGCCTTAGCCTTGGACTCGCTGCTGCTGACGAGAACCTTCCTTATTTCGTTTTCAGGCATGTTCTTTGCCTTGAGGAATTTTATCAGGTCTTTCCCGTTTATGTACGTCCCCTTCGGCTTGCTCAATCTTATCCCGAAGACCTTGCCGACCGCGGTAATGAAAAGCCTCGAAACGAAGACTGTAAAGACGCCCCAGAGGGCGAAGTAAAGCGCGGTGCTGACGATCGAGGTAGAAGGAATTTTCAGGAGGGTGTAGACGTAGCCGCCTACAATGAACATGGGCATGTAGAATAGGAAATAGATCACCTGCAGGATCCCGCCCTTGACTCTCTGGAAGAAGAAGCCTGCGACCTCTTCACCTATGGCGCTGCCGATCATCATGAGCACCATGACTACTACTGATTGTGCAATCGCACCCGCAAGGTCCGTGTAGTTGAGCATTTTTGCGTGATTTACTTTACATCCTTCGGAGATAAATACCTTCAACCCCCTTATGTATCTTTTCGGTCAGGCTTTTCAGGGCTTCAACCTCCCCTAAAGCTGCCTCCGTGCTCGTGCACCTGTCGTCCCTCTTCGCCCTGTATATGTCGTGGAATCTCGAGAAGGCTTCCCTGCTGACGCCTTTACTGAACAGGTATTCCTCAAAACCTTTATGCGAATACGTCTCAGGCATCTTCTCTACGGCGTATAAGCCGCGCAGCCTGATAAATAGCGAATACACCGCCGCGGCATGGTCTCCTTCAGAGATCAGCCGTTGGGTGATCTTCAATCCGCGCCTGACGTCGGCACAGTACCTGGTTATCCCGGCCTCGTCGAGCCCGTGATCCTTAAGCCTTGCACCCGATGCGTCGGCCTTCAGGGAAACGGCTTCTCCGGCGATGGAATAATAGGCGACCGGGTTCTCTTTCGCGTATTCCGCGAGTTCGCCGGGAGAGAATATTTCGACGTTCAGGCCCGGCATCCTTTTGTATGGAATACCGGACTGCGATACCACCAGCACGTTGATGTCGGACTCCGGGCAGGCCTCTCCGCGGGCGTGCGAGCCGTACAAGTAGACACCTTCTATCTCTTCCATCCAGGGAGACAGGGCGTCAAGGACATAATCTTTCACCGAGAACAGGCTCACCACGACCAGCTGGTTTATCCATTTCTTTGGAACGTAGACTCCGCCCGCATTGCCCGAAGGTATCACCTTCTTCACTAATTTATCGCTTTTCATGCATCGCTTCCTCCGCCGTTTTCCCGGAATTTACGGGCGCGGTCCAAAAGCTTATCGCGCGTCAGCTCCTCTATATCCCCCTTTACTGGTTCGCCGGCGTTCTCCTTTATTTCGCTTTTCTCCTCTGCTTTATCCCCTGCAGGTGCGACACCTTTCTTCCTTACCTCGTTCAATAAAAGGTATAATCGCATTATGTCGGCCGAAGAGACATTGTATTCCACCGGTTTGTCGTCTTTCTTCGCCTCATAGACTCCGTAAAGCTTCCTGAATTTATCACTGTTTATACCGCCCTTCCCTGCTATCTCTTCAAGTCTCTCGTAACTGAATCTCCCGTCAGCCGACGATACTGCGAGGAAGTCCCTCAGCCTGTTCACCAGAGTATAAGCCGCGCTCGAAAGGTCTCCATCCTGCTGCAGGCTCTTTGCAATGGCGAGGGCTTTTTCCAGCTCGGCACTAAGCCCGCCTGAACCTTCCTTGACGCTGGCCCGAGCTTTCAATTTTTCGAGCAGGGACTGGTTCATCACCGGCACAGCCTCGGCGATCATTGACGAGTACCCTGCAGGG
>CAIYYO010000152.1 GCA_903930485.1 Methanobacteriota archaeon | reverse complement strand
GTCGAACTGCTTGAAGCGCCTACCCCAAAGACTTCCCCGAAGCCGGTTAAAGAATTAAAAAAATAAATTCTTTTAAACCCAAAAAATGAATCTTGAGTTTGTAAGGCCTTTCCTTAAATACATACCCGAGATAAAGCTGCCGAAAAGACACGTAGCCTTCAAGGAAAAACTCATCTGGACATCCGTCGTCCTGGTCTTATTCTTCGTAATGGGCAACGTCAGGCCCATAGGCGTATCAGCGGTCGACCTCGGACAATACCAGCAGTTCCAGATAATATTCGCAAGCAACATGGGCAGCATAATATCCGTCGGGATAGGGCCCATAGTCACGGCATCGATCGTTCTACAGCTCCTCGTCGGGTCAAAGATGCTCGACATCGACCTGACCAACAACGAAGGAAAAGCCCTATTCCAGGGAACCCAGAAGATACTAACCGTCCTGATATCATTCTTCGAGGCCACCTTCATCGTCATGGGATTCCACCTCGGGGAAAAACTCCTCGGAACGGCATGGGCCCCGACACACCCCATAGTCCTCAGCGCCATATTCCAGATAGCCCTCGGCTCCATCCTGCTGATGTACCTCGACGAGATAGTCTCTAAATGGGGCATCGGCTCAGGGATCGGGTTATTCATCGCGGCAGGCGTATCAGTCCACATCATCAGCGGATCCCTCGGCATACTGGGATGGATCGACCCGACCAGGTTCAAAGACCAGCTAGGCATCATACCAAGCTTCATAAACAACCTCCTTGCCGGAACGGACATCACGGTGACGCTGCTGCTGCTATTCCCCCTGGTCGCGACCATAGTCGTATTCCTGATAGCCGTCTACGCCGAATCCATGCGTCTCGAGATACCCTTATCCTACGGCGGAGTCCGGGGAGTCGGAGGACGCTACCCGCTGAAATTCTTCTACGTGTCGAACATACCGGTCATACTCGCATCAGCCTTGATCGCCAACGTCCAGATGCTCCCCGCAGTAGTCGGGGTCAACCTCCAAAACCCGCCGCCTGCCTCGCAGATGAACCCGATACAGACCGCCGTAATAACTTTCACCCATTTCGTCACCACACGCGGCGCAGGCCACACCCTCGACAGCATACTAAACCCCGGAAACATCGGACAACTAGCTAACCCAATCGTCATACTACATCTGATCATATACGCACCCGTCTTCCTCCTACTCTGCGTCCTATTCGGCAAATTCTGGGTCGAAACAACAGGCCTGGGCGCAGATAGGGTCGCGGAACAGATCGAGCAAGGAGGAATGCAGATACCTGGCTTCAGAAGAGACAAAAGAGTAGTAGAACGAGTCCTGAACCGGTACATACCCCAGATAACGATCATAAGCTCATTATCCGTAGGCATGCTAGCAGTAGGGGCAGACCTCCTAGGCGCAATGGGCACAGGAACAGGGATACTGCTGACGGTCGGCATACTATACAGGCTATACGAAGAGATACAAAAAGAGCAGATGGCGGATATGCACCCGGCGTTTAGGAAGTTTATGGGTAAGGCGTGAGTATTCTTTTCTTTCCTCGGTCGAGCTTGACATGCTTATGGCATTGCGCCTGAACTTTGTGTAAACAGACTTCTTCTATCTTATTTGGTTATTTTACGTGCTTTTCCAATAGGTATTTGATTACTAGAGATGGTCAAGAACACGTCAAACGGCGGCAATCTGGGCTTTGAGAACAAACTCTGGCAGACGGCAGACAAGCTGCGCAACAACATGGATGCTGCGGAGTATAAGCACGTCGTATTAGGCCTGATCTTCTTGAAATACATCTCCGATTCCTTCGAGGAACGCCATAAAGTCCTTTCCGAGTCGGCTTCAGACGGCGCAGACCCGGAAGATCCTGACGAGTACAAGTCCAATCTCTACGGCAAAAGCGTTTTCTGGGTGCCGCAGAAATCCAGATGGAAGTTCCTGTAGAACAACGCAAAGCAGCCGGAGATAGGAAAGCTCATAGACGACGCTATGGAGGCCATAGAAAAGGAGAATCCGCATCTTAAAGGAGTGCTGTCCAAGACATACGCCCGCCCTACGCTGGACAAACGCAGGCTCGGGGAATTAATAGACCTAATCGGCACAATCGGCTTAGGTGACTATGAAAGTAAGTCCAAAGACGTATTAGGAAAAGTCTATGAATACTTCTTAGGGCAATTCGCAGACGCGGAAGGCAAGAAAGGCGGCCAATTCTATACGCCAACCAGCATAGTACGGCTCCTTGTGGAAATGATCGAACCCTACAAAGGCCGCGTATACGACCCATGCTGCGGCTCAGGCGGGATGTTCGTGCAAAGCGAGAAATTCATAGAAGCGCACCAGGGACTGATAGACGATATCTCGATCTACGGGCAGGAATCCAACCCGACGACATGGCGCTTATGTAACATGAATCTCGCCATCAGAGGAATTGAGGCAAATATCGGCTTGGGCGACTCGTTCCACGACGACAAAAACAAAGACCTGAAAGCAGACTACATCCTGGCGAACCCTCCTTTCAACATGAGCGACTGGGGCGGAGAACTCTTGCGTGAGGATATACGATGGAAGTACGGCGTGCCTCCCGCCGGAAACGCGAACTACGCATGGGTAGAACACTTCATACATCACCTGTCCCCTAAGGGGATAGCTGGCTTCGTTCTGGCGAACGGATCGATGAGCTCCAATACCTCAGGCGAAGGAGAGATAAGGAAGAACATAATAGAAGCGGACCTGGTGGATTGTATGGTTGCTCTACCATCACAACTATTCTATAATACGATGATCCCTGCCTGCTTGTGGTTCATTGCCCGTGACCGGAAAAACCACAAGTTCAGAGACAGACGAGGAGAGACGTTGTTCATCGATGCAAGGAAGATGGGTGTGATGATCGACCGCCGACACAGGGAACTGACGGACGAAGACATTAAGAAGATCTCTTCAGTCTATCACGCATGGAGAGGTGAAGGAGGGAAATACGAAGACGTGGCCGGATTCTGCAAGGCTGCGAAGCTAGAAGAGATCAGGAAAAACAACCACATCCTGACGCCGGGGAGATACGTGGGGACGGAGGCAATCGAGGAAGACGCGGAGCCGTTCGAGGAGAAGATGAAGAGGCTCACAACCGAACTCGCGGGGCAGTTTGAGAGATCGCATGAGCTGGAGAAGGAGATAAGGAAGAATCTGGAGGACATAGGCCTTAATATCTAATATGGATCTTTGGATAGCTAATCTGTTTCCTGGCAAATTTTTAGAGATTTTGCCAGCCGTAAGTTTGATACTTATCGGTATAGCTGTTGAAAGAGAGTATACTGGTCGTATTTCTATTTTTTCTAACGCTGTAGCTCTTACGACATATTTTTACAAATTTCAGAATCTACCTGTTTTGCTAGTTTGGTATATCAACATACTAACAGTATTTGGAGTTATCTCTTTTTTTATCTTATTTGTCCGATGAAAGTCTACCCAGCGAGTTTTATAGCTTCGCTGGTATCTTCTCCTCTATCATTTCTGGTTTAATCCTTTTATGGGGTCTAGGTTTATCATGAGCATAAAAAGAATGACGAAATTCAAAGAAACAGAGATAGGAAAGATTCCTGAAGAATGGGATTTAGTTAGTTTTCATAAAATATTAAGCGGAAAGGCGCGTCATGGTATATACAAATCTGATGACTTCTCCGGTAGTGGCACTAAGATAATTAAGATGGGGACTCATAGCTCTAATAATTTTATTTGTGATGAAGATATTCCAGATTTAATTGAGTTAACCGATGTGGAATTACAAAGACATCGAACTTATGAAGAGGACTTACTATTTCT
>CAIYYO010000151.1 GCA_903930485.1 Methanobacteriota archaeon | reverse complement strand
ACCTCCACGGCAGCGCCGGTCCGGATCGCCTTATCAGTCGAGCCGCCGACGGCCCGGCAGGAGAGGAGGCATAGCATGGGCCGCACCATCTTTCCGCCGGCCAGGCAGAGGTGCCGCGCGGCAGAATATAGCCTCTCGGGTTTCCCGACCAGTGTTTTCTGTATCTCGAGGTTCACGAGCGCGCGTTCCTCGTCGAATTTCTTCATCGCATCCACTTTGTTTGAAAATAATTAGAGTTCCGGGCTGATAAATCAAGGAATGAACCTTTCCAGGATCTCTTTCGCGTTCTTGGACGACCCGCCGCCGGCCGCAAGGCCCTTGTCTCCGTGCCCGCCGCCTCCTAGCTCTTTGGAAAGCCTCTTCGCAACGTCTGACGCGTCGGCGTCCGTAGTCGAGGCGACTATCACATTGGCCTTGTCTTTCACCTCGTTCACGATAATGACCATCTTGCCACGGTTCTTAACGGCTTTGCGGGCTATCTCAGTCAGGTCTTTAACGCTCATCTCAGAGACCAGTTCCTTCACGACCGAATGGCCGTCGAGCTTCTTTTCCAGGCCTTCTGAGAATATCTTTGAGATCTCCTGCCTTAGGAGTTCCAGGTCCTTCCTCTGGCTCTTCCACTGCTCGAACAGGTCCATGTATGCCTGATATGATTCGCCTCCGGGCTGGTCGACGTATCTCTTGCTGTGATAGCAGACCGTGCTTGTGACGCCTTCAAGCCTTTTCTCCAGGGCCTTCAGTTCTTCACGCTGTGTATTCCACTCGCTTCTGAATCTTTCAAGGGTCTTGGGCAGGTCGGCTACCGGAACTGAAAAAATCGCCGCGATCTTTTCGAGATCGAGAGCCGATCCCGCCGCATTTCCGCCGGATATCTTTCCTGCGATCTCTTTCTGTTCCTTCAGGTACGATTCTGCGGCCGCCCCTGCGACGAACTCTATCCTTACGACCCCGTCTTGTATCCTCTTCGAGCCGGTTATCTTTATCAGGCCCGCGTCTTTCGTGTTCGAGAGATGTATCCCGCCGCATGCCTCGACGTCCCAGTCCTTTATGTTAACGACCCTGATCTCTCCGCCCGGAACGACGCCGCCCTGGTAGAGCCTGAAGCCGTATTGTTTTTCCGTTTGAGAGCGCTCCATGAATCTGACGTCGATCGGCCTTGACTCGGCTACGGCCTTATTTGCCAGGGATTCTATCTTGCACAGTTCCTCGTCGGACAAAGCCGCATAATGCGTTATGTCGAGTCTCGCTCCCTTGACGCTCTTGTGCGCCCCGGTCTGCCAGACGTGGGCTCCGAGAAGTTTACGGGCTGCGCCGTTGATGATGTGCGTCGATGTGTGGTGCTGCGCGAGCTGCGTACGCCTGGACCAGTCTATTACGCACTCGACGACTGCGCCCTTTTTTATCTTGCCTACGTCGCCGTTGGCTGAATGTACTACAACGCCTCCGGACTTTTCTGCGCCGTAGACATGGAGGCCGTCGATGGTTCCTATGTCGCTCTCCTGTCCCCCGCCTTCGGGATAGAAATAGGTCTTGTCCAGGACTATGTGGTTGCCGAAAACGGATACTACAGTTGCATTGAATTTTTGAACCTGCGAATCCTCGTAGAATCCGAGGACTGTCGGACGTATTCCAGCGGGAACTTTGATCGACTCCTTCACGGTCTCCTCAACGGCTTCGGGCCTCTCGTGTCTCGCAGCTACTTTGACGTAAAAGTCGTCGGGTATGGTGACTTTAAGCTCCGTGAATTCCCGGACGAGGTCGGGAGTCAACCCTTGCGAATCGTACAGGGATATCAGGCTGTCAAGGCCCAGCTCTTTCTTTCCCTCTTTGCGGAGGTTCTCATCCATCCTTGCGACAATCGCCCTGCCTTTCTCGACGGTCTTGCGGTATTTCTCTTCCTCGACGTCTGCGAGGTTCAAAAGGTCGTCCCGGTTCTCTGCAAGCTCGGGAAAGTCTTTTTTGAAGTAGTCTATCTGCATGGATAGAATATCCTTGATCGGAATAGATAATTTCAATGAACTGAGGGCACGGACAGCGCGCCTTACGAGCATCCTTGCGAAATAACCCTCCTTCACGTTCGAGGGAACGACCCCGTCCTGGAACATGAACATCATCGCGCGCGTATGGTCGCAGACCGCGTAAAGATTCTCCATCGGGCCGATCTCGGCCTCGAGCTTCTGCAGCCTTATTCCAAGCCGCTCCGCAACCCTCTGGCGCAGTATCTTCAGGTCGACGTTGCTTTCGACGTTCATCAAGCCCGCGACCTTCGAGTACTCGGAAAGGATCTTTTCGTCACCGGTTATATGAGCCTCGCTCTTCAGCTTTTTGAGGACGTCGTCGAAGACCGCTTCATAGGCGCTCGACGTGCCCTGGGTGATCCATGTGAATCTCTCGAGGCCGTAGCCGGTATCGACTACCTGCATGTCCATCTCCTTCTTGACGCCGTCTTTTTCCTCGTACATCATGAAAACAAGGGTTGAAAGTTCTATGCCGTTTACCAGGGTCTCGAAGCAGGGCCCGCTGTTCCCGCCCCCAGCCCAATCGGCCTCGATGTATGAAGGGGCTTCAGGAGGTATCCCAAGCTCTTCAGTTAAGAGGCGGTGGCAGAGCTCGACGGTCCTGTCCTTGAAATAGATCTGATTATCTTTGGTGTTAAAGCAGTGATGCGCCATCATCTCGAACATCGTGAAATGACGCCCTGTCTTCCCGACATTGTCTATGTCATTGAAGCGGACGCACGGCTGGGAGATCGTCAGCGGATTCGCCGGAGGCTTCACGACCCCGAGGATCACCCACGGCTGGAAGCAATAGATCGAAGCCTGCGTAAAGAAGACGTCGCTCCTCCAGCGCGCCACGATCGGGTACCTGGAAACGCGGGTATGACCGTTCTTCTCGAAGAATTTCAAGTACGTCTCGCGCATCTCGTGCAGGTTGTATTTCTTTTTCGTTGGAGGTGCGCCGATGAAACTGTATTCGTCGCAGGGCGGGTCGCCGCAGGTCGTCCTTTCCGGATCAAGGCTCCAGTAATGCTTGCCGCATTTAACGCACTCCCGGCGCGTAAAGCCCTTCTCCCTGAAGAGCGAGACCTGGTACTGGGATGGATCGGTGGACATGATAAGATTATATATGGGCGAAGGGTTAGAAAAATGAGGGAAAAGAGAGGTGGAATGGGCCGTTTCCCCCATCAACAAGTTTTTAACTTACGGGTCTGAAGTTATAATAGAGCCGTTTTTAAGCCGTAACGATGGATAAAAAGGACCTCACGGAAAGAGACATCTGCACAAAATACATCACTCCTGCCGTTGTAAACGGAGGATGGGACATTCATACCCAGATCAGAGAGGAGAAATTCTTCACGGACGGCAGAATAAGGGTGGGAGACACTAAACAGCCCCGCGGCGAACGCAAAAAGGCGGACTACATTCTTTACTACAGGCCAAATATTCCTATTGCCATAGTCGAGGCTAAAGACAATAACCATTCTGTTTCCTCAGGCATCGACCAGGGAATAGAATACGCCAAAATCCTGGACATCCCATTTGCTTACAGCAGCAACGGCGACGGATTCGTGGAACACGATTTGACCGGGATGTCAGATCCGATAGAAAAAGAGCTTGCAATGGAGGACTTTCCAACACCTGATGATTTATGGGAGCGCTACAAGAAATGGAAAAACATAACGGAAAGCCATGAACAGATAATCACCGAAGCCTACAATGCGAATCAGAATGTAAAGAAGCCGCGCTACTATCAGGAGATAGCTATAAACCGGTCTGTTGAGGCAATAGCCAAAGGTCAGAAAAGGATTCTTCTGGTCATGGCCACCGGCACGGGAAAGACTTATGTCGCCTTCCAGACAATATGGCGGCTATGGAAGGCCAACACCCGCAAGAACAAGCCTTACAGGATACTATACCTTGCGGACAGGAACATCCTTATCAGCCAAGCCATGAACAATGATTTCAAGGAGTTCAAGGGTGTTATGACCAAAGTAAAGAAACGCCAGGTGGACAAGTCCTATGAGATATACATGGCACTCTACCAGGGGGTTTCGGGAGAAGAAGACTACAAAAACATCTACAAGGAATTCAGCCCTGACTTCTTTGACCTCATTATCGTGGACGAATGCCACAGGGGAAGCGCAGCCGCAGACTCGGCATGGCGAGAGATACTGAACTACTACTCATCAGCCGCCCAGATAGGGATGACGGCGACCCCTAGGGAGACGAAGGACGTATCCAATATAGACTACTTCGGAGAACCGCTTTATACATATTCCCTCCGGCAGGGCATAGAAGACGGCTTCCTTGCCCCCTACAAGGTGATAAAGGTATCAATAGACCGCGACGTAGAGGGATGGCGCCCCACACGGGGGCTGAAGGACTCTCTTGGAAAGGAGATACCGGACAAGGAATACACTTCCAAGGAATTCGACAGGACTCTGGTAATAGACGAAAGGACGAAGCTTGTTTCAAAGAAGATAACAGAGTTCCTGAAAAAGTT
>CAIYYO010000150.1 GCA_903930485.1 Methanobacteriota archaeon | reverse complement strand
TTGTCCGCCGGCAGCACTACGACTTATATCATGTGTAATGCTACGGTGAGCGACCCGAACGGCTGGCAGGACTTGCAATCGCCCGGGAATGTCAACGCGACCTTCTGGCTGACGACATTCTCTAATTCCAGCAGTAATTTCTCGTCTGCCAACGACACCAATTATCACTACGTCAACAGCTCCTGCGCCCTAGTCAGCGGCGTCGGAAACACTGCGACAGCCACCTGCGTAGCGCCTTTCGAATATGAGGCGTTGAACGGCACATGGAACTGCACGATTACCGCGATGGATCAGTCGGGTTCGACGGCTTCCAACAGCACTACGAACAGTGTAGACCAGCTTGTTGCTGTGAACGTTGCCGAGAACAGTATACACTTTGGGACGTTGGCGACCGACAAAAATAGTACCACAGCCAATACTACGAACGAGACTAATCTGGGCAATGTGAAGATAGACCTAACCCTTGTGGGTACTGATATGCCTTGCACGGGCGTCGGAACGATTGGGGTCGGGAACATAAGCTTTAACGTGACGAGCGGGGGCTATGACACCATGGTCGGGAACAAGCTTTCGACGGCCGGTACGTCGCTTACTGCCTTCAATCTCAATCCGAGAGGAATTACGCCCTTCGGCGACGCCACGGCTGCGACGAACCTGAGTTACTGGACGATTCACGTGCCTTCGGGGGTCAGAGGCGAGTGCACGAACAACATAACAGTCGTTGCGCTGTTGTCGGCTGATTAAAAAGCCGCTAATCTTTTTCTTTTTATTTATTTTTATTTATATTCTTTCTAATTCCATTAATTATGATTAATAATGGTTCAGTCTACGAGAAATAAAAAAACCCGGCACGTTCCGGCGGTATTCCTGCTGCTTTTCCTCATCATAGGTTCTCTAAACGCACAAGGACTGGGTTTGGGAGTCAGTCCAGGCGCCATAGAATTCAAGGACGTGCTTCGTTCAGGCTATGCCGAGAAAACCGTTACCCTTAGCACGTCAAGCGACGAGCCTATAACTTGTCATGTCACCGCAGAAGGAGCCTTCCGGAACTGGCTGAAATACGAGCCAGGCGAAACATTCGTGATCCCGCCCAGGTCGCAGGTCAAGCTGAAGATCATCGTGCAGCCCCCAGAAGACATACAGAACGGGGCATTCGACGGATTTGTCGTGATAGCTATCGTGCCCAAGTCCACAGGGGCCGGCGGCGGCATGGGTTCGTCGGTCTCGGCTGCGGTATCCGTCAGGTCGACGGTTCACGTAAGCGACGTGGAGAAGAAGCATTTTTTTCTCTTAAGCGACCCCACGGTCGTTGACACCGAAGAGACGAAGCCTATCGATTTCTATTTCTCTTTCGAGAATGACGGGAACGTCAGGGTCAATCCGAAGATACACATAGACATCCTCGGCGGAGACAAGACAACGATCCTGAAGTCATTCGATTATTCGGACAAGCTCCTTCTGCCTACTACGAGGGCTGACGTGCTGGTCACAAGCAGTAATGACCTGCCTATCGGGAAATACTGGGCCCATATAAAAATATACCAGGACAGCGACGTCGTTGGCGAATATACGTTGTCTTTCGAAGTCCTTGAAAGAGGCTCCCTGAATATCAAAGGCCAGCTGGTGAAGGTCGAGCTCAACAAAATCTGGGTATATGCCGGCGAGATCGTCGAGATCAATGCGACCTTCGAAAACGACGGAGTCCGTCCGACTACTGCGGTATTTAACGGGAAAGCGATGCTCGGAGACACTGTGGATGCGCTCATAAACAGCGATGAAGTAGAGGTCGCGCCCGGGCAGATCAGCGTGCTGTCGTCTTATTATACGCCGAAGAAAGCCGGACGGTATTCTATCGTAGGAAAGGTTTCCTATTCCAAGAAGCTGACCGAAGAGAAGTCGTCGATACTGAACGTCAGGGACGCGAGCGAGAAGCCGATCGCAACGACGACAACGATTGCCGATACCGGTCTTTCGGGCGGGGGCATGGACATGGTTCAGATAGGGGCCGTAATACTCGTATTCGCAGTCGTCGTCGGTTTCGTCTTGTGGAGGATGAAAAAGTCGTCCGGTAAAAAAGGGGACGGGGACGAATATTCGGAGGTTACGGGAAAGCCGTCTACTAAATCCGGATAAATTTGACGAATACTTTTGATATTAAACTTTTATATGTATATCTACTAATTCCTATACGTATGGCGCGGAAACACCGGTGGATTCTTTTTTCGATTCTGGTCTTATGGCCTCTTTCAGTTCCCAGCGTTCACGCCGGAATGGCGGCCGACGTTTCAGTGATAAACCAGGTGCCGCAGATACTTTCGGTCAGGACTTATTCGTCATATACCGACGATTTAAGCAACGTCCAGGACGATTATTTCTCCGCCTCCGGCAACAGTACCGTCTACGTCCAGGTGAAGGCCAGCGACGGCAACGGGTTTAGGGACATCCAGCAGAACGGCGGAATAGGGGTTAAGATAGTCTTATGGGATTCGAGCACCGAGACTGAATTCACGAGGTTTGGTTCCGTATACAAGCCGGCATCCTTCGAATCCGGGAACGGCAAGCAGGCGATCTACACTTACTCGTTTCCGATGGATGTAACCGACGCCACACGTCTGGGAAATGAGACGTCGCCCTTGTTTTACCGCGTTAAGGCACAGGTATCGGACGGCGAATTGGTTACGACTAGCGACGTCAGCCCTGGGCAGAATGCCGACTACAACTACAACGGGACTTACTATGAGACGCCCGTCGGCCCCTATTCTCCTCCAACGACGAGGCCGCCGTTCCCTGTGATGTTCGACATATCCATCACCATACCCGACAATAAGAGAATGGTCGTTCCGGGGGATTCGTTTTACGCAACGGTCGCAGTGAACAAGATCAGTCCCCCCGGGCAGATCGACGCGTACATGACTTACAAGATTATCAATCCCGAGAATGTGACGGTAGCATACCTTGCCGAGGTCGTAGCCGTCAACTATTCGTTATACCGGGTCCCGGTGCTCTACCTGCCGACCGATGCGCAGAACGGCCAGTATACTTTCAGGGCCAGCGTATCCTATGACGGCATAGACTCATGGAGCGAGGCCGCATTCGAGGTCAATGGGCCCCCCGCCACGACGACCACCCTTCCGGGAAACGCCACGACGACCTCTGGGGGGCCTACGACGACAAACGGCCTGGCGACCACGACGACCGGGTCGGAAGCGACGTCGACCACGTCTAATGGAAATCACGGGGGCGGGGGCGGCATCGGCGGAGGCTTCACATTCCCTGAAATACCTCTCATCCCCGCGCCCGAGACCAAGAAGGCCGAGGTGACCATAGACAAGTATCCCTCGGAGGTGTACGGCTTCAACGGAGATTCCAAGCCGCTGATGACTGTTATCGAAAATACTGGAGACACGACCCTCAGTGACATTACTGTCTACCTTGGCGGGCCCACCCCTGTACAGAATATCATCCCTGAAAAGATCGAAGTCATGGAGTCCGGGGACAGGAAGATATTCATCCTGAACATCAAGATTCCTGACAAGATGAAGCCGGGCGAATACGACATGGTCCTGAAGGCCATAACCGGCCAGGCAACAGACGAAAAGCACATGAAACTCATAGTCCTTGAAAAGCCCGACGCGCCCGAAGTCGCGGTCAAGGCCAGGATAGACGAACTCACAAACATCGTGGACTCGGTCTGGAGCGAGACAGTGGGTCTCGGCGTAAGCAGCGAGGATAAGGACGTCACCGAAATCTTCAAGTCCCTGGGCGATGCGAAGGGCATGCTGGATATTGCGAGGGACGACTGGAACAACAAGAGATACCTGCAGGCTGAGCAGGCGCTCGACAGCGTCCGTAAACAGATAGAAGACAGCGTGCTGAAACTCACCTCGATAAAATCCCAGAGGAACACGCAGATAAAGGAGGTCGTGAACACGAAAGAGGTGACAATATACACGCTGCCGCCGACGTTCTGGGCGATCGCGATAATAGCCGTCCTGGTGACGACCTTGTTCACCTATGAGCGGATAAGGTCTTCGAAGCCCGGCAAGAAGATAGAAGAGATGTATGACCTCTGGCGGACCAAAGACCTTATACTGGGCAGGTCCAGCGGGGATGCAGGCAGGGACCGGACGAAAGAGCCGGTCGAAAAACCAAAGTAGCGGGAGGCGAAACTCTTTCGGTTAATAAACTTTGATTCTTATTTTCTTTACATACCTTCCGGATGTCCCGGGGGTGTAATCAGATTGGATACCATAGAAAAACCAGTTGTAATGCCCCCAGTGCAGGCGTCGAAGAAGGCGAGGATACTGTCCGTAGTTTCTGCAAAAGGCGGAGTAGGCAAGACCACGATAACAGCGAACTTAGGGGTGCTCCTCGCCAAAGAGCACAAGCTGAAAACCCTGATAATAGACGCCGACTTGGACCTTCCCACCCTGGGATTCCACCTCGACCTGATAGACCCGGACATCTCCCTCCACGACGTGCTCAAAGGAAAGTTCGCCATAAACCAGGCAGTGCACGCATACGACTACGGCCTCCACATAATCCCTGGCTCGGTTTCGGAAGAGAACGCTCCGGTAAAAGAAATAAAGAACGAGATAGCCCAGCTTGCGACCCAGTACGACATAATACTCCTCGACACTGTCCCCTGCATGGACGAAGGCCTTAAGAACATAGCAGGCGCCTCAGACGAGATATTGATAGTGACAAGCCCTGACCTGCCGAGCATGACCGCAAGCCTAAAAGCCGTGAAGCTTTCAAGAAACCTCGGGATACCCGTCAGGGGCGTAGTGCTAAACAAGGTCCGGCGCAAGAATTACGAGCTATCCTCCTCGGACGTGGGATCGGCCCTCGGCGCCCAGGTGCTTGCATCGATCCCCGAAGACCCGAAAGTGTACGAGGCGCTCTTCGAAAAGAAGCCAGTCGTCCTGTACGCGCCGAAGTCCCCGGCCAGCGGAGAGCTGAGGAAACTAGCAGACGCCATAGCAAAGGATTGAAGGGAAAGGCTAATTAAATTCCCCGGAATACTTAATTCTTTAAGAAAATGTCTGAGCTCTATAAAAAGGTCACGGACAAGGTTTTTGAGATATCCATCCTGCAGGCGAGCGACAAGGAGCTTGAACAGATGCTGAAGGAAAGGTCCCTGGGCCTCAGCCTCGAGGAGATAAAAAAGATCCAGGGCTACTTTCGCAAGGAGAAACGAAACCCCACAGACGTCGAACTGGAAGCCCTATCTCAAGCCTGGAGCGAACACTGCTGCTACAAGACCAGCAGACCCATACTCGAACGCACTGTACTCGATGTAAAGGTGGAATGCGATCCATGCATCGTTTCGGAGGATGCTGCAGTAGTTGAATTCGACGACGTATACGGATATGTCGTGGCTCTTGAATCACACAATCACCCGTCGGCTCTCGATCCCTACGGAGGAGCGTCGACAGGCATCGGCGGAATACTCAGGGACGTCTTGTGCATGGGCGGGCAGCCGATAGCGCTCATCGACCCGATATTTTTCGGGCCCCTTGACTATCCCGAAGAAAAACTGCCTGCAGGTACGAAGCACCCTAGATATCTTTTCAGCGGCGTAGTCTCAGGCATAGCGGCATACGGGAACCGGGTCGGGATACCAACGGTGTCTGGCATGGTTGAATTCGACGAATCATATGTCGGCAACTGCCTCGTCAATGTCGGATGCATAGGCATGGTGAGGAAAGACAAGATCGCGCGCAGCATCGCCGGAGGCGCAGGCGACGTATATATACTCGCGGGCGGAAAGACAGGACGAGACGGAATACATGGCGTCACCTTCGCGTCAGCAGAGCTGCGGGAAGAAAGCGAATCAGACGTGCCTGCCGTACAACTGGGGTATGCGATAATGAAAGAGCCGTTGATGCACGCATGCCTCGAAGTCAACGAGAAAGGCCTGCTCACCGGGATGAAAGACTTCGGCGGCGGAGGGTTGTCGTGCGTATCCGGAGAGATGGCATATTCGGGGGGGCGAGGCGCCACCGTTGACCTGGACAAGGTATCTCTGAAGGAAGAGAATATGCATCCCTGGGAGATATGGGTCTCGGAATCACAGGAAAGGATGATGCTTTCGGTAAAACCCGGGAACGTACAAAAAGTCCTGGAGATATTCGACTTCTGGGACGTGCCGGCCGCCGCCGTCGGAGTCGTCGACGACACGAAAAGGATAAAGGCGGTATACAAAGGAAAGACGGTGCTCGACTTCGACCTCGAATTCCTGATAAAAGGGGTGAGATACCAGAGGCCCTACAAAATAATCGAGCGCAGGGAAAAAGACGTCGAATTCAAGATGCCGGACCTCGGCGAATCGATAAAAAAAGTCCTGGGCTCGCCGCGCGTCGGAAGCAAGGAAGCGGTCATAAGGAGATACGACCATGAGGTCCGCGGCAACACGATAATAAAGCCGATGCAGGGCGTCATAGGAAAACAGTCACACGGCGACGCCGCAGTCCTCAAACCTCTGAAAGACAGCTACAAAGGCCTTGCAATATCGTGCTCCGTGAACCCGCAATTCTGCAGGCTCGACCCGTACTGGGGTGCGGTGGCTGCGGTCGATGAGCTAGTACGGAACCTTGCAGCAGTCAATTCCATGCCGCACACGCTGGCAGACTGCCTCAATTTCGCGAACCCGGAAAAACCCGAGAGGCTGGGAGAACTGATAAGGGCCTGCGACGGCCTCCAATACGCGGCGACAATCTTTCAGACGCCTTACGTCTCGGGAAACGTCAGCCTCTACAACGAAGGAACCCTAGGACCGGTCGCGCCGACTCCGACGCTGATAGGCGTAGGCATCGTGAAAGACGTCAGAAAGGCCGTGACATCGGACCTGAAAAAACCCGGGAACCTGATATACATAATAGGCGAGACAAAGAACGAACTAGCAGGCTCGGAATACTACAGGATGATGGGATACGCTACGCAAGGATTCGTCCCAAAAGCAGAGCCCCACGAGACCCTCGAATCCGTGAAAGCCCTGCTTGCGGCAATGGACGACGGACTCGTGAAAAGCTGCCACGACCTCTCTGAAGGAGGACTGATAGTCGCGGCCGCGGAGATGGCCTTCGGAGGAGACATCGGCGTCGCACTCGACGTCACGCATATGAACGACATGAGAACCGACTACAAGATATTCTCGGAATCCAACGGACGATGGCTTGTCGAGATAGAGAAAAAAGACAAGCAGGCATTCGAAAAACAGATGCCGGCCGCCGTCAAAATTGGGGAATCGATAGCAGAAAGAGAGATAAGGATAACTGACGGCAAGAACAAAACCAATCTGCCGCTCGACGAATTAAGGGATAAATGGGAGAACGCGATCCAAAAAGAAAAATGACCACCAATGCGTGCGTGTTGATAATAGAAGGGACCAACTGCGAGGAAGAGATGAAGACCGCTCTCCTAGAAGCAGGGATACCGGCAGAGATAGTCCACCTCAAACAACTGACCGGAGACGCTCCCAAAGAAAAGCAAAGAAAGCTCTCCGACTACGAGATACTCATGCTCCCGGGCGGATGGTCTGCCGGAGACTACGTAAGGGCCGGGGCGATATTTGCTGCAAGGATAAAAAGCAGGCTCATGGACGATGTAAAGGAATTCGTAGACAACGGATTCCTCGTAGGCGGGATATGCAACGGCTTCCAGATACTGACTGAGTTAGGCCTCTTGCCGGCGTTCGAAGGAATACCAGACCAGCCGACGGCGGCCCTGACAAACAACCTGAACACCAATTTCCAATGCAGGCCTTCATACCTAAAGCATGAGAACAAATGCGCATTCACCGGGCGCGTAGGGATAGGACAAGTCCTCCAGATACCGGTCGCGCACGGCGAAGGCAGGCTCACCTTCGGAGAAAAAGACGAAAAGATGCTCAAGGAACTCGTTGAGAACAAGCAGATAATCTTCCGCTACTGCAAGCCGGACGGAAGCGGGGCAGAAGGTGTATTCCCATGGAACCCTAACTGCAGCCTCTACGACATCGCAGGCATATGCAATCCGGAAAGGAACGTGCTGGGAATGATGCCACACCCCGAACGGGTGATAAACAAGATACAGAACGCGGACTGGACAAGGACCGGACCAAACGGACCCGGAGACGGGCGCGTGTTCTTCGAAAGCATCGCGGAATACGCGAAAAAATTCTGATTCATTCGATCGTCTTCAAAAACTGCTGCGCTATCTCGGTTATGTTCTCGTTCGAGTCTATGCCTGTCCAGGGTTTGTCGCCCGACACTATGTTGACTACGACGATGTTCGCTCCGTTGAATATGGCGCTCCTGGCCTCCCGCAGGTCCACACCTCCCGCAGCGGATATTATAATGTCATATTTGCTCTTTATCCGGTTCACGTGCCTGTACTCTATGACCTTGCCCCGGGTAGACTCCTCGTCACGCCCAAGGTGCAGCACCGCCACGTCGGGCGGAGCCCGCAGCCGTCGTATGACCTTGAGAGGATCTTCTATGCCGATGAGGTCTATCATCGAGTCGATGCCGGCGGCCTTGCATGCCTCGACGAAAAAATTCAGGGTCTCGGTAGAGGAGCTTCCGAGAACGGTCGCAGCCGTCGCGCCCGCGTTTCTCGCCATCAGGACCTCGCCCTCAGCTCCGTCTGCGGTCTTCAGGTCCGCGACCACCTTTCCGCCCCACATCTGCGCAATCGTCCGGACGCCTTTCATACCCTCTCTTTTGATATACGGCGTGCCGGCCTCGATGAGTATCCCGTCGTTCCGGGGGATCTTCGGAAGGATCCCAGTCACCTCGGCGAGGTCGCCGTTGAATGCTATCTGCAGGTAACGCGTCTTCTGGTCGAGCATTTTACTGATCGAAGTGGAATTGCTTTATTAGTTCCTCTTTCTCGGATTTTTTGGGAAAAAAGAGGAGCATGGCTACGAACGACAGGCCTAACATGAATAAAGGGAAAACAAGCCCGCCGGTCAAAAGGAATATTAGCAGGCCGTAAACGCTCGGGCTTTCCAGGAAAGCGATGCTGACGCAATTCGTCGAGAAGTAAACAGTATTGAATTCACGAATCGAGCGGATGCTCTTTTTCCTCGCCCCCCATATCTGGTTTCTTAAAGGCCTCGCTACTGCGATCATAACGAACGACACCGCCACCATCATATAGGTGAAAACCGGCATGGAATCGCCCCAGACGTAATCAAAGCTTTTGCCGTAATAGATCTCAAGGATGAGCGCCAGAAAAACAAAAGGAGAAACAAGAAAGGCGTAATATACCCAATTCCTGGTTCTTTCTTCAGGGCCTGGATTATTTTCCATACTAAGCCTCACTTCTTTATTATCTTCTCAAGGGCCGTCCCGTAATCCGAAGGCAGGACCAATATTATCTTCTCGGACGGATCCGCCGCAATATCCCTAATTGTCTGCAGCGTTCGCAAATGCACCGCGGTCGGGGAAAGATTGTCCGCGGCTTTACGCAGGCTCTCAGACGCCGTAAGCTCTCCCTCTGCAGCGATTATCATAGCCCTCCTCTCCCTCTCCGCTTCCGCCTGCTTGGCGATCGCCCTCTTCATCTCGGCCGGAAGCTCTATCTCCTGGATCTTTATGGACTCGATGTCCACGCCCCAGCCGCTCGTCTCGGCATCGACGATCTCCTTGATGCCGCTTGCTATGCTCTCCCTCTCGGTCAACACCAGGTCAAGCTCGTGGTTCCCGATGACGTCCCTAAGAGCCGTCTGCGTATACTGCCGGACAGCGTACTCGAAATCCTCGATCTTGATCACCGCATCTTCGGGCTTCTCGACCCTGAAATATACGACGGCATTCGCAAGAATCGATATGTTGTCCTTGGTCATGACCTCCTGGCGCGGGATGTCTGCTGTCTTGATCCTCATGTCCATCTTGCGCATGTTCTGCACGAAGGGAATGATCCACTGCAGGCCAGGGTTCTTCACTTCCGTGAATTTTCCAAGAGTAAAAACTACGCCCCTTTCATACTGATACAGAAGC
>CAIYYO010000149.1 GCA_903930485.1 Methanobacteriota archaeon | reverse complement strand
TGCGCGATTTCCGTCCTCACCGACCAATATTTCGACGGCAAGATATGCTTCCTGCGGCAGGTTAAGAACTCAGTAAAATTGCCAGTCCTTCGAAAAGATTTCATCATAGACATGTTCCAGCTCTACGAGAGCAAAGGGAACGGCGCGAACGCCGTCTTGTTGATAGCCTCCCTGCTCGGGGAAAGGATGACAGAATTTGTTGACAAAGCCCACGACCTCGGGATGGAAACCCTGGTAGAGGTCCATAACGAGGAAGACATCGAATACGCGCTCGACTCTGCGGCGAAACTCATAGGCATCAACAACCGGGACCTTAAAACCCTTGAAACGGATCTGAAAACAACAGAGAGACTTGCGCCGCTTATCCCAAGAAGCAAGATAATCGTAAGCGAGAGCTGGATAAAGAATAGGGAGGACATACTCCGGCTTGAGGATGCCGGCGTATCGGCGTACCTCATCGGTACGGAAATAATGCTGTCTGCGGACATCGAAAAAAAAGTCCGCGAGCTGACCGGAAAATGACGACCAGAGTAAAGATCTGCGGGATAAAGAACATAGACGATGCGTTGTTCGCGGTTTCGGCCGGGGCAGACGTTATCGGGATAGTGCACGTCGAAGAGTCTAAAAGGTTCCTCGACCTGAGAGAGGCCGGGAAAATCTTTAGAGCGATGCCTCCGTTCGTTTCAAAGGTCATTGTCGCAAGCCCGAAGAAGATCGGCGAGATTAGAGAAATCGAGAGGTGCGGCACGGATTGCATACAGCTCCACGGCCTCGAAGACGTGATGCTCGTAAAAGAGATCAGAGACAGCACGCATTTGAAACTGGTGCTGCAGTTGCCGGTCACGGGCGAGGAAACCATTGATGAGGCCTCATCATATTCGGGCCTTGTAGATGCGATACTCCTTGATACCAAAACAGAGCGCGGATTCGGCGGAACCGGTGTCGTCCATGACTGGAATGTCAGCCGAAGGATCGTTGAAACGATAAAGAAACCCGTCATACTTGCGGGCGGCCTGAACTCTGTAAACGTTCTGAACGCCATTGAAAAGGTCCAGCCTTATGCCGTCGATGTGGCAAGCGGCGCGGAGTCGTCGCCGGGCGTTAAAGACAAGGGCAAGGTCCTTGAATTCATAAAGAAGGTGAAGTGTTATGGAATTACCTGACAGTATGGGAAAGTACGGATTGTATGGAGGCCGTTTCGCTCCCGAAGTTTTGATGCCCGCATTGGCTGAACTGGAAAAATCTTTTCAAAAATACTCTAAAGACACAGAGTTCCAAAAAGAGCTTGCTTATTATCTGAAGGAATTCGCAGGCAGGCCGACCCCGCTATATTATGCAAAAAATCTTTCAGAGAAGCTCGGAGGCGGGAAGATCTATCTCAAAAGGGAAGACCTCGTCCACGGCGGCGCACATAAGCTCAACAATACTTTGGGTCAGGCGCTTCTTGCAAAGAGGATGGGCAAGACCCGAGTCATCGCCGAGACAGGCGCAGGACAACACGGCGTAGCAACAGCCATCGCGGCAGCAACCCTTGGATTGAAATGCGAGGTCTACATGGGTACCGAAGACACGTTCCGCCAGAAGCTGAACGTCTTCAGGATGAACCTGATGGACGCACGAGTAATACCTGTTGAATCGGGATCAAAAACCCTTAAGGATGCCACCAACGAAGCCATGCGGGATTGGATATCCAACATCGACGACACGTATTATCTGATAGGGAGCGTCATGGGGCCTCATCCTTATCCGCTGATAGTAAGGGAGTTCCAGAAGGTGATTGGGGAAGAGGCTAAACGTCAGGTGCTTGAAAAGGAAGGACGTCTGCCGGATGCGATCATGGCATGCGTGGGCGGCGGCAGCAATGCGATAGGCATTTTCCATGAATTCCTCAAAGACAAGGATGTCGATTTATACGGCGTCGAAGCCGGCGGCAAAGGCGTCGAAACGGGAGAGCATGGAGCGGCCTTGTGCGCAGGAACCGACGGCGTTTTGCACGGCATGTATTCCAAACTGCTGCAGGACCGATTCGGCCAGATAAAGGTTTCGTATTCGATATCTGCAGGGCTTGATTATCCGGGCGTGGGACCGGAACTCGCATACCTTGCAGGCGAGAAGAGGATTAAACCCGTATCGATAACCGATGCAGAAGCACTCGAGGCTTTCAAGATCCTCAGCAGGACCGAAGGCATCATGCCGGCCCTGGAATCTTCTCATGCGGTGGCTCATGCAATTAAAATCGCTCCCGAAATGAAGAAGGACGAGACCATAATCGTGAACCTTTCCGGCCGCGGCGACAAGGACGTTTTCACCGTAGCTGAAGCACTCGGGGTGAATTTATGAACCTTAAAGAAAGATTTACAGAGCTGAAAAAGAAAAAGGAAGGCGCGCTCATCGGATTCGTAACTGCGGGAGACCCGACCCCGGACGACACGAAAGACATCGCCGAGGCCTTGATCAAGGGAGGAATAGACATCCTGGAACTCGGCCTCCCATTCTCTGACCCCATAGCCGACGGGCCCGTGATACAAAAGGCCGGAGACCGGGCTCTTCGGGCAGGCATGGACCCGGACAAATTCTTCGAGATCGCGGGAAATATCGACGGAGTCCCCAAGGTCGTTCTGACATATTATAATATAGTTCTGCAGAGAGGTTTGGACAGATTCTGCGCCGACTGCTCAAAAACCGGAATAGACGGGATCGTCGTCCCGGACCTGCCGGTCGAAGAGGCTGAGCCGCTGCTTAAGGCATGCCGGAAACACCAGGTCTGCCTGATCTCTCTGGCGGCTCCGACAACCACTGATTCCAGGCTGGAAAAAATCCTGGGATCCGCGGACGGATTCCTCTACGTCGTATCCGTGACAGGAGTGACGGGCGCGAGAAAGGAACTTTCTTCGCAGATCAAGCCGCTACTCAAAAGAATCAAAAAAGTATCCGGAGACCTGCCTCTTGCAGTGGGGTTCGGCATATCAAAGCCTGAACATGTGAGAGAAGTCATCGGGGCCGGAGCGGATGGAGCGATCGTCGGGAGCGCGTTCGTCAAGATAATAGAGGAAAACGCTTCAGACAAAAAAGCCATGCATCGGCTCCTCAAAGACTATGCCGCAGAGCTTAAAGCAGCCACACGTCATTAGGCGATCATGGAAATCCTCTTCCTCGGAACGGGCGACGCATTCAGTTCCAGGGCTAATACGAGCATCCTTGTCGACGGGAAGATCCTCCTGGACTGCGGGCTGACAACGGTGCAACAGCTCATGAAATCGGGCGCAGACCTTAATGAAATTTCTGTGATATCCATAAGCCATTACCACATGGACCACGTATTCGGATTGCCGGCTTTTCTTTCCGCATGCAAAAAGGAGGGAAGGACTAAACCATTGAATGTATACGGTCCGGCCGGCGCCGAAAGATATCTCAACGAATTGTTACGCGTCGCCCACAAGAAAAGCCTCGATGTCTTCGGTTACGAAATAAGGGCGCACGATGCTGAAAACAATGTAGTTGATGGATGCCGGTTATCCTTTGCTCCGATGAAGCACGCACTCCCCTGCAACGCGGTCGCAATAGAAAAAGACGGCTTGGAAATCACCTACACCGGCGACGGGAAACCGACAGATGAGGCGAAGAAAATCATGGCTAGCTCAGACCTCCTGATAGCGGAATCATACATGACCGGAGACGAACACCATCACTCGCTCAACGATTCGGCGAAGCTGGCTCTTGAGACTAAATCGAAAAGGCTCGCAGCCGTTCACATAAGCCGCAAAGAGGATGTGAGAAAGGAAATGGACGAGGCTTTGAAGATTTTCAAGCCGATCCTCTTGCCTGAGGACCTCACGATTGTCAGAATCTGATTTATTGCCCTCTGTCCCATAGAATTTAATATCATGGGCCTGCGCGACGTCCTGAAAAAGGAGAAACCCGGTTCGACGACGACTCCGGAAATCCTTTACCTCATAGACCGCCTGCACCTTAGTACAGGGGAGGAATTCAGCGAAGGCCTTGTTGGAAGGAATCAGCCCGGCTATTTGTCGAAAACCAGGAGGATCGCAGTATTGCCGGCGAACGTTTACCCGCCTTACAATTCCGAGCTCTCGCCGATAAAGAAGGAGGAGCTTGTGAGATACGAACACCTGATAGGGATCCTCGACGGCACCATGATGGAATACGAAACGTTTACGAAAACGACAACCGCTCTGGAAAAAGACGGCACCGAGTACTCGCTGCGCATAAACCGGAAGACGGACATGCCTTTAATTATTTGCACGAAATACGCTAATATAATAGTCGCGCACGTGT
>CAIYYO010000148.1 GCA_903930485.1 Methanobacteriota archaeon | reverse complement strand
CGTCGTATCCTCCCTTCAATGAAGGGAGAAGCTTATCCATTTCCTCGATCGGCGTCGATAGGTCCGCGTCCGTGAAAAGCAGGTATTCTCCCGAGGCCGCCAGCATCCCTTTCCTGACACTGTAGCCCTTGCCCCGGTTTTTTTCGTTGACCAAAACCCTTACGCGGGCATCCTTTGAGGCGATGTCTTTCGCGATGTCCGGCGTTTTATCAGGGCTCCCGTCGACGACAATCAGGATCTCATAGGCGTAGCCCTTATTTTTTAGATAGCCGACTATCGTTGAATAAGAGTCGCCGAGCGTGTCTTCCTCCCGGTATGCCGGGATGATGATCGATAAGAACAGTTTGCTTGTATCTCCGTACTCCATCTTTTTTCTATCGGACCCTCGTCTCCCTGAGTAGTATAAGAGAGGCTATCAAAATAATCCAGGAGACTATCGAAACATACGCGAATATGTTCCCGAAATTCTTGGGCTCGTATTTCAAAACCAGCGAGTGGCTCCCCCCGGTCAAGTCCAGCCCGGCTTCCATGAAACCGAAGGAGTCTCTTGCGATCGGCTGCTTTATTCCGTCTACGTAGAGGTTCCAGTGGTCCACGAAGCTCTCGGCTACGTGGACTTTTGTTTTAATCGCATCATTCGAAGCAAGATTTATTTGGATCGTCCCAAGGTCCTGCGAATAGTTGTATTTGACACCTGGGTCGTCGAAGTAGACATAGGGCGTCTTGTTTTCCACCCAGTACAACACAAATCCGTCGTTCTCGCCGGATTTCACGAGGCAAGGCATCGAGCCGATGTAGGAAACGACTTCAGGGAAAAACTTGTTCACGACTATCGTGTCGAGAGACGCCTTCTTCGCGGTTTCGCAGTAGACGGACGCATTCAGCTGAGGCTCGCACAGCTTCCGTTCCCCAAGGGTGTTCTTGTTTATCCATGATGCGTCGTTGATCAGCTCCGAATACGTCTTCGTGTCCTGGCATTTCATATTGACGATCCGGAAGTATTCTTGGGGCTTGTTTACGGTCAAGGCCCCGACGGACCACAGCCCGTTGACGACCTCTTTGCCCGTCAGGTAGGGAACGAGGAACGACGAATACGTGTCCTCTGCAACCGGGAAATCGCTCTCGTTAGATGTGATCAGGTCGAACCTCTCTGGAAGGAAAAGGACGCGGTCCCCTGGAGAATCCTTGACGAGCGACATGATCCCCGTCACATCCTGATTTACGTCGACGGTCACCGGAGTATAAGCAAAGAATAGGATTATCAGGGGCGCGACCAAAAGGAACGAAACTGTCTTCCATTTCCTTGCACCGGACAAGCCTTTGGCGACGTAGATCGAGAGGAACATTGGTGCGAAGAAGAGAGCCCGCTTCGTCTCCTGTAAGCCGAGGATGGGCACGAACCTGAGGAGCATCATGACCGCGGAGATGGATGCCAGGTAGAAGGTATACTTGATTTCCTTTTTTTGCCGTATGTTCTTGTATGTCACGTACAGGATGGCTGTCGCAAACAGCAAGACGAAGGCGATTCCCAGATAGTTTGCCGAGACCACGAAAGCCCGGCCGAATTCGGTAGGTATCGTAAATATGTTAAAGCCCGCCGGGGGGGATTGCGGCGAAGGATAGTTGGCGAAATATGGCATCCAGAACCACGATGTAAGCAGTGCCGTTAGAAACAGTATAACGGCGAACTCCTTAAGTCTTTTGGCCGAGTAAACCAAAATCATCGGGATCGAGAACACGACCGCATAGACCGGGTTGAGGGCGTGCGACAGAGCAGTCAGGCTGAGGAATAGCGCCGATATGAGCGTGTTTTTGAGACTGCAGGCATCTATGGTCTTCTTCAAGTACTTGAAATAGAGTATGGCGTAATTGAATGAGATAAGCGCGGCAAATACCCCTTCCTGAAAGTAGTGGACGTAGATGACCGAGAAGGAGAAGAGCAGCATCGCGATGCTTTTCTCTTTCTCGCTTACGGAAAATTCTTTGAGCAGAAGGTAGAAGCATATTGGGAGCATCACGAATCCTGCTGCGTAAGCGACCTTGTAGCCGTTCACGACCCCGAGAATATCCGAAAGCAGCGCAGCGCATATATGCGTCAGCGGCGGATACTGGTCGAGGAGCGGGGAGCCGGAATACCAGAAGGGATTCCATGACGCCAGCCCGTTTTCCTTGATGAACCATGTCCGGAAGAGATGGCTTGCTGCGTCGACTCCTCCAGGATAGTATGGATTCAAGTATGCATTGGACGCGGCAAACACGTATGATAAGACGCAGAATATCAGTACGTGCTTTGCCTTGATCCCCGAGATGTTCATTTTACCCCTTTATGACTAATAATTAAGAATTTAATCTAAATTAGTGTATATCGATGTGTCCCGTAAATCGGGACAAAAAAACCAATGGAAACTATCCTACAGGTGGCGCTCGACTTTGTCGACATTGAAAGGGCGGTAAAGATAGCCCGCGAAGCCGTCAACGGCGGCGTGGACTGGATCGAGGCAGGCACGCCTCTTATCAAGAGCGAAGGTCTTGATTCCGTCAGGACGCTCAGGAAGACGTTCCCGAAGCATCGCATCGTCGCGGACATGAAAGTAGTCGATACCGGCCGCTTCGAAGTCGAGGCTGCGGCCAAGGCCGGAGCATCGATAGTCACGGTCCTGGCTGTCGCAGACGATTCCACCGTGAAGGAGGCGGTCGAAGCAGGGAAGAACATCGGCTGCGAGATAATGATCGACCTTATCGGAGCCGAGGATGCTGTGAAAAGAGCCTTGGAGGTTGAATCCCTTGGCGTGGATTATGTCTGCGTACACCTAAGCATAGACCAGCAGATGGGGGGGTTCGACGCGATAGAGGAATTGCGCGATGTGGCGAAGAACGTGAAGATACCTGTTGCGATAGCCGGGGGCATCAACTCAGAGACCGTTGCCGACGCGGTGAAAGCAGGAGCATGCATCGTCATCATCGGCGGCGCGATAACGAAAGCGGGCGATGCGAAAAAAGCCACCGAAGTCATCAAGGAAGCGATGAAATCCGGAAAGAAGGTCGGGACCGATCTATACAAGAAACACCTCGACCCGCTCGTCGCCTACAGCAAAGTTTCTACGGCAAACATAAGCGACGCATTACACAGGAGCGGCGAGATGCAGGGAATACGGGACGTATGCGGCCAAAGGATGTGCGGAAGGGCCGTCACGGTGCGTACTTCCGGGGGAGACTGGGCCAAGCCAGTGGAAGCCATCGACGTCGCGGGCGAAGGAGACGTCATAGTCATCGATGCCGGGGGAAGCACGATAGCAGTCTGGGGCGAGCTTGCCAGCGAGAGCGCGAAGAAGAGAAAGATCGAGGGGGTCGTCATAGACGGAGCGATACGGGACCTCAAAGATATTAAAGCGATCGGCTTCCCTGCTTTCGCGCGTCATGTTACGCCTACTGCGGGAGAGCCCCGGGGCTTCGGCGAGATAAATATCCCGATAAAATGCGGCGGAGTCCTTGTCAGGCCCGGCGACTACGTGATCGGCGATTCCGACGGCGTCGTCGTTGTTCCGAAAGAAAAGGCGGTCGAAACCGCCAACAGAGCTCAGGACATCCTTGAAAGAGAGAACAGGACCCGCAGCGAAATAAGAAACGGCTCCACCTTATCGAAGGTGGGGGAAATAGAAAAATGGGAGAAAAAAGAGGGATGCTCTAGTCACCGGTAATCATGCGCCGGATCTCTTTGCCTTTCGCATAGGCCATATCTACCGCGTCCATGACTTCTTTCTCGTTGAATGAGCCGTTGCCTCCCTTCTGCATCGCGTTTATGGTATCGGTAGTCGATATCGTCAGGCGGGCGTCCATGCCGTATTCTTCGTCGATGGACGGGTCTATCAGTATCGAGTCGTTTATCTTCACCATAGTGCAGGGTACGGGCGTGCCGGTCAAAGGCAGCTTGCCAGAGTATTCCCCGCAGATTATCTTCCCGTCCTCGTATTTCGGCAGCCTCGCATTAAGCAGAGCAGATATCGCGGCTATGCCGCCGGCATCTATCAGGTTTCCGCTGTGGTCCATGACGTGTATGTCTATGAAGACAACCCATACAAGGTCTTCCTCGATGAACAGTTTCTTCATGTCTATTGCCCCCGATTCCCGGATGCCCCGGTCTATAACACGTGCGACCTCTATGGATTCTTCGTTCGGCGGACCGGACTCGAACTTCGGCGAAGCGATAGGCCTAAGCTCTGTGCTAGTGCTCATGACCCCGTCCTCGGGCCTGTCGGAATAAGGCTCACCGATGTCTATGCTTATCCCGGCCATCACCTTGGTCTTCCCCAGCTGGACCATGCACGATCCGGGCGCTTTTTCCTTGGCGTAGCCGTTGTCTAGGATGATCTTCCTGTATTCGTCGAATGCCCGGCCGTCTTCTCTTTTGCCTTCCTTGACGAGATTCTTTATGTAGTCCTTCTTTAGATATGCTTCAATCTCCATTTTCAACTCCTCCTTCTACGCCTACGAATTTGTTCATGCTTCCCAGCAATGTATTTTTCTGCATCTCATAGACCTTCATGCACCCGTCCACTGCCATCTTATAGGCCTGCTTGAATTCGTCCCGGGAAAGCTTCCCGTCCATCTGCAACAGGACGACCTCGCTCTTTCGGGGAATGATCGCCATCGGCAGGTCGCATTGGCCGAAATTGTCCTCCTCCTTCATGAGGTCGACGACTATCTGTCCCTGTACCTTTCCAGCCGAGCATGCGGCGACCAGGTCCTTCATAGGTATCCCGGCGTCTGCCAAGGCAAGAGATGCCGCGGTTAGACCCGCGCATCTTGTGCCGGCGTCGGCCTGCAATACCTCGACGTAGACGTCTATTACGGTATTCGGGAAACGCTCGAGCATCACGACCGAACTGAGGGCCTCGGCGCAGACCTTCGATATCTCGACCGACCGACGGTCCGGGCCAGGCTTCTTGCGTTCATCCACTGAAAAAGGCGCCAGGTTGTAGACGCAGCGAAGCATCGCCCTCGTCGGGTCCTGGAGGAACTTCGGGTGAAGCTCTCTCGGACCATATACACCGACTATTACCCGGTTCTTGCCCCATTCAATGTAAGCCGAACCCTCGGCTCTTTCAAGGACGGAGACTTCCATCTTGATGTCTCTAAGCTCATCAAAGCCTCTGCCGTCCAGTCTCTTATTCCCTTTAATCAAAACAACGTCGTTGTCTCCTCCTGACATTTTTACACAACTCCAAAAATTTTTTCGTTAAAATGAATCGTTCTCTGCGTGCTCTTCTTCATGCCCGCACGAACAAGGCTCTTCTCTTGCGAACCTGCCGCCTGCGGCCGCGGATTCCTTGTCCAAAAGCTCAGCGATCTGATCAGTCAAACCCTGCGTCTGCGCATACTTCTCAATCCTTTTGATCGTGCTGACCGCGAGGTCTACGTTTCCGCCTTTAAGCCAGATCTTTCCGTTCTGCCCCACGATGATCCTGCTGCCGGTCTTGTCCCGGATCATGTTGAGCATCGACTTCTGCTTCCCGACTACTCGCGGCACTCTCTTCGGGCCCACGTCGATTATCAAGCCAGCTTCGACCTTCCAGGGCTTTATCAGCTGGCACGAGTATACTTCGTCAACGTCCGCGACTTTGGCAGTTATTATCTCGCCTACTTTGAAAAACTGGCTGAGGTCTTTTTTTGCCGCATCTCGTGAAACCTCTTCGGCGCGCATGGCGCAAAGGTACGGTGAATTGATGTCCACAAGCCATTTGCCTACAAGCACGTCGCTTATGACGCCTATCACGACGTCGTCCCTCTTCGGCAGATACACGCCGTTCGAAGGCACCATCTTCACCTTCTTCCCGTCTACCCTGACCATACCTTCGACGCATGAAAAAACGCTGCCGTTCTCGGTGAAACAGTTAATATCGTAAAATAAGTCGCTGCCCAAAAGCTGCCCCGGAATGACTAAGTCTCTGTCTTTTACGTTCAACATAATTTACCTCATCACCTTGATCTTGACTTCCCCGTGCGTCAGGGAATTAAGCTTGCTGTAAAACTCATCCTGCACGCCAGCCGGGATCTCCAGCATCGACAAAAGGTCCCCCCGGTCCCATTCTTCTTTCCGGACCTCTCCGAACTCGCGCAGGATGCGATACGCGCCGCTCGAATAAGTCGCAGGGATCTTCACCGCAACGCTGATGGTCTCAAACTTTATAGGCAGGATGGGACGCAATTCCTTGACGACCGCGTCCAGCTGCTCATTCGCGCTCTTGAAGGGATCGACCATGACGCGGGCCTCCTCCATCGCGGCCTCGATCCTCGCAGGCGGATTAGGCGCCTTTGTCTGCGGATTGATGGAATTGCGGGAAATCAGGGAGACGATCTGCCTGCGCCTTTCCTCGACCATCGCCTTCCTCTGCTCGCTTGTAAGGTGTATCTCTCCCTTGTGTATTATCTTGTCGACGACTTCCGCCAGGTCCGAAGTCCCGAGGACTTTCTTCATGTTCTCCTCGGCGGCCTTCTTTCCCGCGCTCGCGTCCTTGAAGACTTCCTGGACCGCCAAAAGCTCGCCCAACGGAACGCTGGCGCCCTTCTTGTATTCGACCGCGAGGTTCGGGTCGACGTATAGTTCGAACGTCTCTCCGCCGGTCTTGAGCCGAGCGATTATGGCTTTGTCTAGGCTGACCATTTTCCTTAAAGACTACAAAGAGAAATACCCTAAAAATAACCGGGCCCGGTACCGCAGCTATGCCAGCCTTATGAATTATTCACTAGCTTTAGCCTTCTTGTCAGAGTCTAAATCCTTATCGAGCTTGGCGAGAGACTTGCCGATCTCCTCTTTATCGACCCTCTCATACTTCTTGCCGACCTCGACAGTGATCATCTCGATGTTCTCCTTCTTGATCTTCTCCTCTGAAACAATGTTAAGTCCCCGCAAGGCAAGCTCTATGGCCTCGGTCCTGGACATCCCGTCTTTGTAGTATTTCTCGAATATTTTCTCCACGTCCACCTTACCTGTGCCGATGGATGTGGCAGTATACTGAGTGAATGCCCCGCTAGGATCGGTCTCGAAGAGACAAGGCTCCTCGTTCACGCCCGCGACCAGAAGCGCCGTGCCGAAAGGCCTCGCGCCCCCGAACTGGGTATAGACCTGCTTGGTGTCGCATAATTCCCTAGTTAGACTTGCGACCGGGATAGGCTCGTTATAAGCCAGCCGGTTCCGCTGAGCCTTCGTCCGCGCCTCCTCGATAAGCCTGCGCGCATCCGCGACAAGCCCGGAAGCAGCGATGCCGATATGCTCGTCTATCTGGAAGATCTTCTCGATAGAAGAAGGAACTATCAGCCTTGAGGCGATGTTCTTGTCGACTGCGAGCAGTACCCCGTTCTTGTAAGTTATGCCGCACGCAGTCGTTCCGCGCTTTACGGCTTCTCTTGCGTATTCAACCTGAAACAGTCTCCCGTCAGGACTGAAAACCGTAATGGCTCTATCATAAGCAGCCGGACCCATCGGATACATTCTTTTTACACCCTCTCACAAATACAAGATATTTATTGTATTTATTGCTTAAATAAGGACAACAATGGAGAATTAATTTCATCCGTTCGCCCACGCAGTTATCAGGTTCAGGACGTCCGCGATCGTCATGTTCCCCTGCGCCCAGAGGGTTATCGCGCTCAGGATTTCCGGTACGGTGACTACGCCGCAGGGCGGATTATCGCCTGCAAGCATGCAGGAGCCGGTGGTCGTTGTGGAAGACGTAGTGGTGGTTGTGGTCGTAGACGTTGAAACAAGATCGAATGCATTGCTAAGTGTGTAGCTGGTATTCGTCGGATTCGTCACTGTCACGTTGTGCATCCCGGCAGAGAGAGCAGAAGGAAGTGACAACACTATCAATCCGTCGTTTATGACCGTTACATTGCTGCAGTGCATGCCTCCGATTGCCACCTGCGCAGAGCTCATGAAGCCGCTCCCGTATACGTAGACGGCAGAATCCATGCCACCCGATGAAGGCTGCACGTTATATATCAAGGGTACAGGATATGCTTCGTCGAAGGACACATTTACGTCGTCGATGAGCCACCCGCGGAAGGCGTTGTAGTTCTTGTCATATGTATTGAAAATGAATTCAAGCCTGTAGCCGTAGCCCACGTAGTCGTCGAGGCTGTATCCCTGGACAACCCAGACGCCCGGCTGGTTGAATCCGCCCGAGCTGTATGGAACGTCGTGTGAGCCGTTCGTATCGATAACAGGATTCAGCCGGCCCAGGTGGACGACCGAGTAGTAGGGATCAACCGCCGGGATCAGGTAAACGTCCATGTAATCGGCCTGAGTCGGGTCGGAGCTTTCAATCTCCCACCAGGTCCTGAAGGACAACGTTGCCCCCGAGGCGTATGTCAGGTTCACTACTGGCGAAATCAAAGTACCCCTGTTTGACACCCTGGAGAAGCCCCCGTTCTTCGACTGCTGCGCGCTTGGAACATAGTCTGCGCCAATGTACGTTCCTGTCGAGTCCTCGCCGTACCACCAGACAGACGAACCGCTGTATGCCGCCGGAAGGCATCCCGAGCCAGGCAGCGACACGAGGGCAGGATTTAGGGATGGGATGACACAAGTATTCTGGAGGCTTGTCTTAAGGTGCCAGAAGCCGGAGGAGTTCCACGTTCCCGGACCGTTCTCCATATTATCGAAGAATGCGGTCGCTGCAAAGGATGATCCGGAGAGGCCGAATAGGATAAGAGCCGACAATGCACAAAGACCTGCAGAATTGTATTTATATGACATGTTAATTTATGAGAAATTCTACTATTAAAGCTTTCACCTTCTCGGTCTCGGACAGTTCGTAGTTAACGTTGGGACTCCAGGTCAGGACAGCGTGGAGAAGGCATAGCGTCGGGAGCGGTTTAAAATATATTTTACTCGAAAACCTCTCTCGCGATATCCAGCCGCTCCTTGAAGGACCGGCCGTTCGTTTTCTCGTGGACCTGGGTCCCTCCGGCGTATTTCAGTATGTCGGAAACGTTGACTGAGACCAGTTCCGCCGCGGTGGCAAGCGACAATCCCCGGGTATAGAGCCGGGCCCCCATCTTTATCCGGGCTTTCTTGATCACGTTCCCCTGAAAGAAGCCGAACCGTCTGTCGAATTCCTTCAGGTCTTCCATGACGCCGTCGTAATCCCCCACCCCTAGCTTCTTCTTCGCCGCTTCAAGGACTTCTGCGAACTGTGCGTGGTAATGCCTCTTCAAAAAGATCTTATGGAAGGCGTAGCTTATGACCCCGATCTTTATTACTTTCTCGTCCTGGGTTATGAATGCGGCGTCAGTGCATTCGTCCGACAGTTCCCTGAGCCGGTACGTATTCTTCTTTCCCAGGGCAGTAGACAGTTCCCTCGCGTAATCCGCTTCGCTTTTTTCCATCTTCTTTTTTTAAAAATGGGTGAAACCCATAAATCCGGTAAGCAATGCCGCCACGACGGAATATCGCAGCAGCTTCGCGATGAAGACCACGATGGAGAACTCTATGAAACTCATCCTCGCGAGACCTGGAAAGACGGTCACCGGATCGACCGGTATCGGGGTCGGTAGAAAGATTATGACGAAGAGCCCGGGCCACCCGTATTTGTCCATGAAATCCTTGGCCTTCTTGATGTTCTTTTCTCCGACCCGCTTCTCGACAAGTTCGGAACCAAAGTAGCCTATCCAGTAGTTAATCCAGGTGCCGATCAATGCCCCTACGGATGCGGTCAGGATCACCAGTAAAACGTTCTCCCTGGCAGCCAGGAGGATGGTTTCCGCGAATTCGACCGAGAAGGGCACGAATATTGTCGAGCCGATTAAGGAGGAGGCGAAGAGGCCGGCGAGGCCGTAATGCCTGACCAGCTCGAAAAGGACTTCGACTACCGGCCGGAAAAAATGCATCACACCCTCGAACATGTTATAATTTATCGGCGTACGCCCATATAAGAGTGTTCACCGAACATGGACCTCGTACCAATAAAGGACCTCGACGTCAGGGGCCGGAATGTGGTTGACATCATCGATGGAATGTACGAAGCAGGAGGCTTTTCGGCCAAGAACCTTGCCCTGGGAGTCGAAATCCTTTCAAAGATGGAGTCAGAGGAATGCACCCGCCTCCTCTCTTTTCCTGCATGCATCATCGCGACCGGCACGAGAGGCATCATCAAAGATTTTGTAAAGGAGAAGTTGTTCGACGCAGTCATAACCACTTGCGGAACGCTCGACCACGACCTCGCCAGGCTCTGGAAGGACTACTATCAGGGCGATTTCCTGCTCGACGACAAGGAACTGCACAAGGAAGGCATCAACAGGCTGGGGAACATCCTCATACCCAACGAATGCTACGGGGCAGTCCTGGAAGAAAAGCTCCAGCCCATGATCGAAGAGATGTACCGGGAAAAAAAGGAATGGTCGGTTTACGAGCTTATATGGAAGTTAGGCGAACGGCTTGAGAAAGAGAAAAAGAAGAACGAGTCCATAGTCTACTGGTGCTACAAGAACAAGATCCCGGTGATCGTTCCGGGCATATTCGACGGAGCCGTGGGCTCGCAGCTCTGGATGTTCTGGCAGCAGCACAGGGATTTCAGGATCAATCTGTTCCAGGACGAGCAGAAGATGTCGGACCTCGTCTTCGAAGCGAAAAAGGCCGGGGCATTCATGATCGGCGGCGGGATATCCAAGCACCATACAATCTGGTGGAGCCAGTTCAGGGACGGCCTAGACTACGCAGTCTATATCACGACTGCCGTCGAATACGATGGAAGCCTGTCGGGCGCGAGGCTCAGGGAGGCGATCTCCTGGGGCAAGATAAAGGAGGAGGCGAAGCAGGTGACGATAGACGGCGACGCCACCGCTCTGCTGCCGTTTATGGCCGCTGCGTTGTTCGAAAGGCTTAAGAAATAAAGCCGCCTCACATCAATGGCCTACAAATGGGATCCACAGGAATACTCGAAGAGTTCCGCAGGACAACATAGATGGGCCGAGGAACTGATTCACAAGCTCGATCTGAAAGGCAATGAAGGAATCCTCGACATCGGATGCGGCGACGGCTGTACCTCGGCAGAAATCGCCGCCTCGGTTCCCCTGGGGTTCGTAGTCGGGTTAGATAGTTCAAGGGAAATGATCGATTACGCTAGAAAGAATTTCCCTCTAAGCCGGTTCCCGAATCTTTCCTTTGATGTAGGAGATGCCGGGAACCTGAAATACGTCGGCGGGTTTGACGTAGTTTTTTCTAATGCAGCCCTCCATTGGGTGAAAGACCACCTCCCAGTTCTCCAAGGAATTAAAAGAAGCCTGAAGCCTGGAGGAAAGATGCTTTTGCAGATGGGG
>CAIYYO010000147.1 GCA_903930485.1 Methanobacteriota archaeon | reverse complement strand
TGACTAATGCAATAGAGGAGTATAGTTCTGAGTGGGTAAAATGTTATCTTGAAGGCTCATATCTGCCGCAAGAACGAGCGATCTTTCTTTTTGAAGTCTCTGCATTCTGTTCTTAGGTGCTTTTTATTCTCATAAATACATTATGTAAATACATAAGGTTATGTAAATATATAACAACCAAGGAACAGAACCGATAAATAGTGTCCGATCGGGGCGCTTTTTTCTTATCCGACTCTCGTCATCCTGTAGTTCACCCTGCTCGCTTCGCTGCATTGTCCCTGGTAACAGGCTTGGATCGACTCGGTCATGGTGAAGGTTCGTCCGTCCCATCCTGAGTAGCTTATCTTGCAGCTGAGTCCTTCTTGGTTGTTGCAGACTTGATTGGCCTGGTTCAGGTAGTTTATCATTTCATTGATATTGACATCGGCTTCGGACGCCTCCTGCGTCCATGCCTGGCATCCCTGGTAGGTGCATACCTGGCCGCTGATCGAGTATTGTCCGTCAGCCGGGAGGTCTGAGGGGAAGCCGTTTGGTTGAGTCCTTGGCGGCGTTGTCCTTGGCGGGCTAGTGCGCGGGGGTGTTGTCGGCGGGATCGTCCTCGGGGGCGTGGTCGGCCTCGTCGTGGTGGGGTTTTCGCCGGAGACTATCACCCTGCCTAGTCCTTCTAGGGGGTGGCCGTTGTCCATGCTTATGGGTTTGAATCCTTCCGGCTGGTCGTTATTCGTAAGGGATTGGTCCATCTCGTCCTGGACTCCGGGGTCGTTGGATACGTCGGGGATGTATTGCTCCGGGTCTGGCGTGGTCGAAGGATTTTCTTCAAAGTAGAGGTCTATCTTCGCGTAGAGGCTTTCGATGTTCGTGGATTCATCCGGGTCGCTGTAGCAGTATGACCCCCTTGGAGGCGGGTACATCCCGCCAGGGCAGTGCATCACTGCGGCCGCAGTCGTTGTCCGGTCTATAGCGAGTTCGATGGTTCCTGCGTATATCAAGTCCCCGGGTATGGTCGCCATCAGTGGGTAGGATTCCGTGGGGTCGGTGGCGGCTATGTATACCGGTCCCCCGGACGTGAGAACGTCTACGTTTACCGTTATTGTGTAATCGCCGTTGTCGTCGGTCATGACCGGTTCGACTGGCACCGCCGTCCACCCGTTCCGACCGGGTTGAACTATTCTGACTGGCCTGTTGGCTACTGGTTTGCATGCGAAGGGATCGCATCTCGTCGTGCTCAGCCGTGTAGCTTGACTTGATGCAGTGACCATGCCCTGCGCCGGAGGAGCGGCGGCTTCCGGTTTGAGGGTCTGCGAGGGATTGCTCAGGTAATTCGCCGGCACCGCGACATGGCCTTTGATCGTGACTTTTTCCGTGTTGTGGTTTTCGGCCAAGTAAATGATGAAGGCCACGGTCAGTATCCCCAGTAGAGCTAAAAGTATGAAGAAGGCTAGTATCAGTTTTGATAGCGCGCTCATGGTATTGTCTCTTTACTTATTTAATTATTTAATGGCTCACTATAAAAAGATGAGGGCTAAATAGGTAACCAGAAAAAGGGAGGGTTTTCTGATTTGAACGTCATAGAATTGAGGGGGCTTACAAGGAGGTTCGGAGACTTCACGGCAGTCGACAGCCTAGACCTTGTAATTGAAGAAGGCTCGATATTCGGCCTGCTGGGTCCGAACGGCGCAGGAAAGTCTACGACCCTGAACATGCTTTGCACGATGCTCAGGCCTACCGAGGGCCATGCATTCATCGACGGCATGGACGTGGACAAGAAGCCGCACGACGTCAGGCAGATGATAGGCATAGTCTTCCAGGATCCGACCTTGGACAGCCGGCTCACCGGCAGGGAGAACCTGGAGATGCATGCCGAATTGTATAACGTGGAGGCTGCGCTTGCAAGAGAGCGCATAAACGAGCTGCTTTCCCTTGTCGAATTGGAGGACAAGGCCGGCGAGATCGTCAGGAATTACTCCGGCGGCATGAGACGGCGTCTGGAGATCGCGAGGGGCTTGATCCATCATCCCAAGGTCCTGTTCCTGGACGAGCCGACGATAGGCCTGGACCCGCAGACCAGGGCGAAGATTTGGGATTACGTGAAGAAGCTTTCGGAGGAGGAAAACATCACAATCTTGCTGACGACGCATTACATGGAGGAGGCACAGACTCTCTGCGACCGCATTGGGATAATCGATCACGGAAAGATCGTTGCGCTGGGGAGCCCTGAAGACCTTATCAGGGAAGTCGGCGAGGAGATGGTCCTGCTCGAGCTTGTGGATGCGTCGAAGGCGGATTTGTTCCGGTCCGCGGATTTCGTTGAAAAAGTCTATCCCGGAAAAAGGACGACCCTGGTGCTTAGAGACGGACCCAGGGATACGCCTAAATTGTTCAGCTTTGCGGCCGAGAATGGGATAGCCATCCTCTCGATGGAGACATACAAGCCCACCTTGAACGACGTCTTTTTGAGAAAGGTCGGGAGAGACCTGCGAGAAGAGCACGCGGAGAACAAGGATAAATTGCGGACGGCCATGCGCCGGCGGGGGATGGGGAGATGAACCTACGGTCTGTGAAGACTATCTGGATGCGGGAGCTGCGGATATATTACCGGGACAAGTCCGGCGCCATAAGCTCCATGGGCAGGTCGCTGCTATGGCTTTTCATATTCGGCGGAGGCTTGGGAGCCGCGCGAGTATCGGGCCTGGCGGTCAATTATCAGGAATTCATATTCCCTGGAGTGATAGCCATGACCCTGCTCTTCACATCCATCCGCTCGGGCATAACGGTCATATGGGACAGGGAATTCGGCTTCCTGAAGGAGATACTCGTCTCCCCGGCCTCCCGTACCGCAATCATGGCCGGAAAGGTGCTGGGAACGAGCACTATCGCCACGGGAGAGGGACTTGTCGTGCTGCTGCTGGCGCCGCTCATAGGGATAAATATAACGCCGCTAAGCATCCTTTACTGCTTGCCTGTGATGCTTCTCATGTCGTTCACTCTCGTATCCATAGGTTTG
>CAIYYO010000146.1 GCA_903930485.1 Methanobacteriota archaeon | reverse complement strand
TTCCCCGCCGTGACTGTCGCGCTTCCGTTAGCAAGACCAGTAGCCACTAAAACTGGGAATGATTGACCGTTTACAGTAACCGCGGGGTTACAGGTTGTACTGGAAATCTTCTCAGTAATGTTGAGCTCATTTACCCGAATCGCTGTTCCTATGACGTTGTTAAACGTTACGGAAAACGTGTTAGAAGCGGCTGTAGCACCCGCGCTGTACACAACGGTCTGCCCTAAGGGCTGCAGCTTGTTCCATCCGGTCGTTACCGTAGCGGTCTGTCCTATTTGGAAGACGCCTAGTTGCCACAGTACTACCCCAACTATCATAACTACTAATATCGCCCATCCATAAGTCATTAGGTACTCCATGGCACCTTGACCTTTTCTTCCTAAGATTTTCATTTTGTATTTCACCTCATTTTTTCCTAAATTTTTAAAATCATGTAAATAAAGATTGATGCTTACTACTATAAATACTTTTCGTTTGCCTTGCGCGGGCCTTTTATATATAGCTACTGACCCGGCAAGGCGGGGACGAATTCTATTACGTCTCCGTCTCCTGTTCCTTCCGCCCCGCCGACCCCGAGCTCTATGACGTATTTAGAAGGTTTCCCCGGCTTGTATATCCTCCAGGTTCCGGGCTTTAAGGGATCGAACGGCATCACTTTCCTCCCGACGCCCGTGACCTTCATCCCTGAATCAGCCCAGACGACGTCTATGGGGAACCTCATGAACAGCATATGGATCGACGAGGATGGGATGTCTTCCTGCGGGGATACGAGAACGAGGTCGCGAGGCCTTGAGAGCATCAGGCCCAGGAGCCGGGAAGAAAAAGACCTGGCGGCTGTTGCGCCGCCGCTTAATACGGTGCCTTTACTTTTGTTTCGGATTTCCACTTCCCTTCTTTGTCCCGCCGAATAGGGTCAGAACTATCTGGTCCCATGTGCTTGCTGTCGTCTGGACTTCTTTTCCTATTAAGGCGTTGGTTATCTTCTTGACTTCGAGGCTTATCTTGTGCCGCGGGTTTGAAAGGACTATCGGCGTCTTGAGCTCGATGGACCGCCTTATTGAAGAGTCTTCGGGTATTACTCCCAGTATCGGCAGCTTGAAGAACGACGCTATGTAGTCTTTCTTCATCTCGTCTTTCTTCGTTACCCTGTTTAGGACTATTCCTACGAGCTTCTTCTCGTATTTGTTTATTATGCTTTTCGTCCTGAGGGCGTCTGATATGGTCGGGAGCTCGGGGTGCGTTACTATGATGAATTCGTCGCACATGTCTATGGCGTTCAGTGTCTCCCGGTCCAGGCCGGTCGCCGCGTCGATGAGGACGTAGTCTTTGTCGGCGAATGTGGTCTTTATGTCTTCTTTGATGTTCACGGGCGGGGTGTCGAGTATGTCCTCGAACGATAGTGATGCGGGCACTATGTCTACTCCCGAAGGGTGCTTGTATACTGCGTCAGTCAGGGCTGCGTTCTTCTTCATGACGTCGTGCACGGATATCGGATAAGATATCAGGCCGTAGTGCAGGCCCAGGTTCGCGCCCGTCAGATTCGCGTCAACTATTGCAACATTGTATCCCTCTTTTGCAAGGGAGGCTCCCAAGTTTGAGACCAAGGTGGTTTTTCCCACACCGCCCTTTCCTGAGACGACACCTATTATTCTTGTCATGTTAAATATAATTATTTATTTAGGTATAAAAATGCACTGTCTTTCACTTCATACAAGATGACGGAAACCTACAAAATGATCTGTGCAAGCATCACGGAATCCTCGATGGCAAAAGCCGTCGGGACGGCTAATAAAGCCCCATCAGACCTTGCAGAGATCCGTCTGGATTATCTTAGGGAATCTGAGACCTTAAAGGAGCTGGAAAAGATAAAAAAACCAGTCGTTTCGACTTGCATGCCCTTATGGGAGGGCGGAAGATTCGCCGGAACCGAAGCTGAGAGGATACGGGTACTGACAGAAGCTGCCGGATACTCGGATTACGTCAGCATAGAGCTTCGGACCGAGAAAAAGCTCAGAGACGCATTTGTAAAGGATGCGTCGAAGAAAGGAGCAAAAGTCATCGTCTCATGCCATGACTTTGAAAAAACCCCGGATTCCAAGGAAATAGGGAAGATCCTTAAAGAAGAAGAGTCAGCCGGCGCAGACGTGGCAAAGATCGCCTTCCTTGCGCGCGATTACGCAGACGTTTTGAGGACGATGGAGCCTTTGTTGGACAAACGCCGCAAGATCCCGGTCATAGCGATCTCTGTGGGCGAGTACGGCCGGATTTCGAGGATCCTCGGACCTCTGCTCGGGTCTTACATGACTTTTGCCTCGCCGGCAAAGGGTCGTGAATCGGCTCCGGGTCAGCTTTCGGTGGATGAATTGAAGAAGGTTTTAGCCATTGTCGGAAAAAGATGAGGATAGTAAACCACGACAAAGACAGGACGGGTAGGTGCGGCATACCTGAGGTCATTTACGGCGAAGGCAAGACCGGCGACGACCTCGTCGACATCGTCCAGAGGTTCCTTGCCGAGTCGGGCAGGGCGATCGTGACGAAAATAGACGAGGTAAAGGCGTCTAAGGTGATGAAATCCGTCGACCCAAAGAAGTGCGCCGTAAATTACAACGTACGGGGAAAAGTCCTCGTGATAAAAAACAAGGATTTCAAACAAGAATCGGTCGGCAGCGTCGGTATCCTTACAGCAGGCACTTCGGACATACCTGTCGCTGAAGAGGCGAAAGGCGTCGCCGAAGAGCTGGGCTGCACGGTCTATTCCGAATACGACGTCGGCATCGCAGGCATGCACCGAGTATTTGCCGCAATCGAGAAGATGCCCGACGTCCGGGTTTTGATCGTGATCGCCGGAATGGAGGGGGCTCTTCCTTCTGTCGTTTCCGGCCTTGTTTCTGCGCCGGTGGTCGGGGTTCCTACTTCGGTCGGCTACGGCACGGCGGAGCATGGGAGGACTGCTTTGTATACCATGCTTAACTCATGCACGCCTCTGGCGGTCATGAACATAGACAACGGCTATGGGGCGGCCGTTCTTGCTTACAAGATACTTCTTTCAGGAAAAGACAAGAGCGTATGAAAAACGTGTCGAGCTTGTTATCGGTTTATGCCGTCGCCTGTGTTTTGTTGTTCGCAGGATGCGTAAACTCGCCAGGTGCCGGACCGGGAAATAATGAGTCGTCCGGTAACGGAACCCGGCCTTTCTTGGTCACGGTCCCGGTGTCGACCACAATCGAGCCTCCTGCGAACGTGACCAGCCTACAGGACCGCCTGACTTCGCTCATCGACGACGGAAAGATCGATGAGGCTTTATCCCTGGCGGACAACGAATCGAAGACGGACCCCCGCGTCGCGTCCTACCTGAACAATATCGCGGTGTCTTTGATGCAGAGCCGCCGTCTCGAGGACATCGACCGAATCTTATCCAAGGTGTCTAACATGAGCCCCGGAAACCCTGATGTATGGTTCAACAAGGCGCTGGTGCTGGACCGGATGGGCAGGGATGAGGACGCTGTGCAGGCATATAACAGGACTGCTCAACTCAACCCCGGAGACTCGGAGGCTTTTTACAATGAAGCCCTTCTATTTGACAAGTTGTTCAGGTATCGGGAAGCGATCGATGCATATAACAAGACCACCGCGTTAAAGCCGAACAATACCGCCGCTTGGTACAACATGGGGATCGACCTCGCCCTGCTCAAGAGATATGATGAAGCAGTGATTGCGTACAAAAAAGTATCTTTGATTGATTCAAATGACGCTGATGCGTATTATAACGAGGGGAATTCGCTTTCTGCGTTGGAAAGATACGGGGAAGCCATCGGCGCCTACAAGAACGCGACTGCTGCGAACCCGAAATACGCCGATGCCTGGAACAACGAAGGCAATGCGCTGTCGGCGCTCGGCAGGTACAAAGAGGCTATCGACGCATACGGCAAGGCCCTTGAGATCAACCCGAACCACCCCGAAGCGCGAAAGAACAACGATACTGCGACCGGAAACCTCCTTGAGGGCAATAAAACCAAGAAGTGATGAATCATGTTTAGATTACCCAACGTCCCTACGTCGGACGATCTGATAGATAAGGCATTCCATCAGGGCTCGAAAGTGGCCAAAGCCACGAGGTCTACCAGAAAGCCCAGAGAGAAGAGGATGCGCGTCTCGGAGCACAGGCGCGTGACGGTCATCGGGGGCGTGATCGAGTCCGATCTCCTGTCTATAGTGAAGAATTTTCCTAGTTATGAGGAGCTGCCGAATTTCCACAAAAGGCTTCTTGAGATCAAGATAGACAAGGACGTGTATAAGCAATCCCTCGGCGCAGTGCACTGGTGCCTGAAGAACGTCCAGCAGCTTAAGAGAGAGACCTTGCGCGACCTGAAAGGCAGGAACGATACGCGGCCGGCCCAGGATTTTTTGGGGCGGGTCGCTTCCATGGTCAAGAAGATAAGGAAAGACCTCGACGAGCTGATAGAGATAAAGGCTGTCCTGCGCGAGTTCCCGGACCTGGAAGCCGTGCCGACACTTGTCGTTTCCGGCTACCCTAACGTCGGGAAAAGCACATTCATGAAGAGCCTCACAGACTCGGACGTCCAGATAGCGCCCTACCCTTTCACGACCCAGAGCATCCTGATAGGCCACACGATGAGGCGCCACCAGAGGTATCAGGTGATAGATTCGCCCGGCCTTTTGGACAGGCCCATGGAGGAAAGGAATGACATAGAGCTCCAGGCTGTTGTCGCTATCAAGGAGCTTGCGAACGTCATACTTTTCATAATAGATCCTAATATAGATATTGGGCCGCAGGTATCGCTTCTTAAAGAGATAAGGGACAGCATTGGATTGAGGATATACGTCGCCGTTAACAAATCCGACATAACGCCGAAAGAAAAGACGGAGCAAGCGATGCAAGCGGTCGACGGTTTCCCCACCTTCTCTATATCCGCGCAGAACAAGGAAGACTGCGTGCTTGTTTTTGAAAAGATCTTCCGGGAAATCGACGATGCGAAGCAAGGATGCGGTAAAGGTTGAGATAGATACCTACGGATGCTCGATGAACAAAGCCGCCTCCGAAGCGATGTCCGGCCTGCTCGCCGGAAAAGGATTCATTCTGGGGCCGGACGGCGACGTTCTTGTTCTGAACACGTGCACGGTCAAGACCCCCACCGAGAGAAAGATCGTGAAACGCCTGCACTCTCTTGAGAAAGAGGGCCGCCAGCGGTATTATTGCTTTCGCTTTCTGATATTGTCGATCAGTTCCAGGGCTTGCCGGACTTCCGGGCGGCCGA
>CAIYYO010000145.1 GCA_903930485.1 Methanobacteriota archaeon | reverse complement strand
GCCGATGGCCGACAGCAGGCCGTGGTTTATATTCATCACGTCGCCAAGGTGCTCCATGTCTCCTTCTTCCAGATATTTCTGGCCGTAGTCGACTATGTGAAGCATCGCCTCCAGGTAGTGCTCGAAGAATTCAGGATATTTCTTTTTCAGCATCATCACGTCCCTGACAGAGTCGCCGGTATCTGCTTTTACGCCGGTGTTGCCCACGGTTATCTGCGGGCACTGGATCATCTCTACCTTTTCAAACCCGCCCTCGCGGTACCTTATGACGCCGCCGAACGTCACGCCGAAGGGGTCGGCGCCAGACGATTTCCCGTGGACGATGTTCTCGATGCTCCATGCAAGTTCCGCTACTTCCTGGAGTTTGAGCTTGAAGCCTAGCTCTTTGGATATCGCGAGCGAGAGGGCCGACGAAGCCGAGGCCGAGCTCCCGAGGCCGGAAGAGACAGGGATCTCCGAGGATAATTCGATGTCGAGGCCTGCTTGTACGCCTAATTTGTCGAACGTTTTCTCGATGCATTCAGCAGTCAGGACCGTGGCCCAATCCTTTTTCATCCGGGCTAGATCGCTCATCGAAAAATCGAGTCGTTCAACGCCTGTTGAAGAATTCGTCAAAGTGAATCGGCTGTCTTTGCGCATCGACACCGTCGCGTACGTCCGCAGGTTCACGGACGAGACGAGGACCGGATTGCCGTAGACTGCGGCATGCTCTCCTAAAAGGATTACTTTCCCGGGGGCCGAGGCTCTGGTTGTCATGTTTTTGTTCCCGGACTCTCGGTCTTCTGCTCCATTTTTCCGCTGGCCGGACCAAAGGTCTTTGCGCCCGCGATCGCTCCTCCTATGAAGGCGAATATTGCTCCGATCACGGCTCCGAAAACCGGTGAAATTATCAGGTACAGGAATGAGACGCCTAAGTTGTAAATGTTTCCCATCCTTAGGCCGTAGCCTAACCCCGCCGAGACCACTGAAAGGGCCCCTCCGAAGGCTCCGGACAGCAATCCCGCGATCGCTCCTGCCACAGACGCATTCAACAGGTCGCCCTTGTATTTTTTAACCGTCGAGTAACCGACGAAGCCTGCGATCGCCAAAGTAGTCAGGAATATCAGGACGCCGGTCACGAAGTTTATGGCCGAGAATACAAAACCGAGCAACGGGATGTACATCAGCAGGCCGATGAAGAAACTTAGTACGTCCAGGGCTATCAGGGCAAGCAAGGGGAGCTTAACTATTTCAAGGTATTCCTTTACCGGTTTTCCACCGACGAGATACTCCATGAAGTTGCCGGAAGGCTTCCTGGCCGATGTCGGTTCCATCTATTCCTTCAGTTTACTCACGATCGCATCGCCCATGTCGCTCGTCGTCGCGGTTCCGCCCAGGTCCTTGGTCTTTACGTCTCCTTCTTTTATGATCTCTTCGATCGCCCGGACTACGTCGTTCGCGGCTTTTTCCTCTCCTATCTCGTCCAGCATGAGCGCGCCCGCCCATATCGTCGCGATAGGGTTGGCGCGGTTCATCCCCTTGTATTTCGGGGCCGATCCGTGTATTGGCTCGAACATGGAGATCCCGTCAGGGTTTATGTTCCCCCCCGGGGCGAGTCCGAGGCCTCCTTGTATCATGGCTCCGAGGTCTGTTATTATGTCTCCGAACATGTTGGGCGCGACTACGACCTGATACCATTCAGGCTGCTTGACGAACCACATCGTGATCGCGTCGACGAAGTTGTATTCGGTCTCTATGCCTTTGTAGTCTTGTGCGACTTCTGCGAAGACCTTCCTCCATAAGCTGTACATGTTCGTAAGAACGTTCGCTTTGTCGACTGCCGTGACGCGCGTCTTTCTCTTTTTCCTTGCCAGGTCGAAGGCGTATTTTATCACGCGCCTGCTGCCTTTGCTGCTGATGACGCCTATCTGGTATGCGAGCTCGTCGCCGTCGGCTTCTATGTCTAGGCCGAATTTCACGTTATACAGGCTCCGTTTTACCTCGAGGTGCTGCTTGCTCTTACCTTCCGGAATGTGTCCGCCGATGCCTACGTAGAAGTCTTCTGTGTTCTCTCTCACGACGTGGAAATCGATATCCTTTGGTGTCTTGTTGCGCAGAGGGCATTCTATCCCTTCTAGAAGCTTTATCGGTCTCAGGTTCACGTATTCGTCGAAATAGAAACGCAGCGCCAGCAGGACTCCTTTTTCAAGCACCCCCGGCTGCACTCTCGGGTCTCCGAGGGCTCCGAGATATATCGCATCCATCCCGCTTATCTCCTTAAGCGCTTCCTCGTTGAGCAGCTCCTTGGTCGCAAGATAATGGTCTGCGCCGAACGGGTACGGGGTCCACTTTATCTTGAAATTCTCCTTGTCCGATACTGCATCGATAACCTTCCTGCCCTCGGCTATTATCTCCGGCCCTATGCCGTCGCCGGGTATCAGTGCGATCTTGTGGTTTTTCATTTTAAGCTTTATGTCTCGGCGTTCTGTCCGGGGTTATGTCCCTGAACGCCTTCATTATGTCGCTTCCGGTTATCATCCCCAAAAGTACGTGATTCTTTATCACCGGGAGCCGGTGTATTTTATTCCTGGTCATTATGCTTACTGCCTTGCGCAGATCATAGTCCGGGTCGGTGCTTATCAGTCCGGCTTCCATGAATTCCCCGACCACTGTGTTGTTGTCGGGCTGGCCGTTCTCTATAAGGGCGAGAATGTCATCGGTAGTCACGATCCCTACTGGCTTTTCTCCGGAATCCACGACCATCAGGCCGTGGATGTTGTTTTCCAGCATCTTCTCTATCGCGTCCCTCATCGTCGCGTCCTTGCTTATCGTCACCACGTCGGTGGACATGTAGTCCCTGACCCTTAGTTTATCCATGTTGTTTTTCCTCCAAAATTTCTTTAGCCCTGTTAACGTTTATATTCCTTTCCATGACCATGGCCTCTGCCACGCGGTCTATGTCTCCGCCTTTCGCCCCGGCCATCATCGCGATATTCTTCGCGTGGAGCGACATGTGCCCGCGCTGTATACCCTCGGTGGACAAAGCCCTCAGAGCCGCCAGGTTCTGCGCAAGGCCGACGGATGCGATCACTTCAGAAAGTTCTTTCGCGGTCTTGACTCCGAGTATTTTGAGATTCACTCTGGCAGACGGGTTCATGGTCGCGCCGCCAACTATCCCGACCGCGAGCGGGATTTCGATCTTTCCATGAAGATTCCCGTTCTTGTCCTTTTCCCAGGACGTAATAGTGGTATACCTGCCCTTCATGGCTGCGTAGGCATGTGCGCCGGCCTCAACGGCTCTTGAATCGTTGCCCGTCGCAATAGTCGCGGCCGTTATCCCGTTCATTGCGCCCTTGTTGTGAGTCACCGCCCTGTACGGGTCTGCTGCCGCGAACTCGTAGGCGTCGATTATCGCATCGACAACATCTAGGCCTCCGAGTTCGTTCTTGCTAACCGTCACCTCGGACCTTGCAAGCCGTCTGTCCGCGAGGTTGGATATGATCTTGAGGAGCGTTTTGCCCCCCGTTAGTTCCTCTATGAGATGCGATACGGCCTCGCACATAGTGTTCACGGCATTGGCGCCCATTGCGTCTTTGACGTCGACGTAGAGATGGATTATCACCATATCGCCTTTGCCCGTTTTGATAATCCTTGCCTCAAGGTCTTTCGCGCCTCCGCCGAGGGAGATGAGTCTTGGGTCTTTGGTGTTGGCAAGCTCAAGTATCTTATTCTTGTTCCCCTCTACTGCCTTCTTTGCCTTCTTCGCGTCCTTCGTCAGGAGCTGTATCTGTCCTGTCATAATAGGCTCGGTGCTTTCGGCTTTGAACCCGCCAGTAGGCCTGCACAACTTTGCCGCATTGCTTGCAGCGGCTACGACTGAGGTCTCCTCGGTAGCCATTGGGATCATGTACTCTTTGCCGTTTATCAAGAAGTTCACGGCTATCCCGAGCGGAAGCCTGAAGGTCGCAACTACGTTTTCGACCATCTTCTCTGCCTGCTCAAGGCCCAAGCCTTCCTCCAAAGTCTTCGCCTCCTGATCTGTGAGGCCTGCAAACTCGGCGACCTTGGACAGCCGTTCCTCCCTTTTCAGCTTGTAGAACCCTGAAACCTGCGACGTCTTAGCCATTTCGTTGAATCTATTGCGTGTCTAATTATTGAATGCCTCCAATATATTTTAAATACTGGAGTAAAAAGTCCGGTCCCAGAGACCTCTCAAGAATGGAACAAGTCGACAGGCATAAAAGTCTTATAGAAAAACACGTCAGATCCCTTGAATGGATGAGAAGCGAACTGATGGAAATGGACTCACTCATTGATCCCGTCATGGGTGTCGAGTCATGGGACGACGCGGTCATCATCGAACAACCCGCCGGGAAGCTTGTGGTAAGCGTCGACGGACCCTATACAAAGAGGCTTGTAATGAAGTCTGCGCTTATACATTCTGCGACTGATGTCGTCGTGAAAGGCGGGAAGCCTTTGTTCGCCCTGGATACTGTTATCGGCAGCCTCGCAGACGTGAAGGAGATGTTAGCCAGCCTCAAGTGTCAGTCTCTTGCCATGAACATTCCCATCCTCGGAGGCAATACACTATTCGATGAAGTATACGAGCCAAGGTGCAGCCTAACTGTTGTCGGCCAACTATTGCTGGATGAGCCGATACGAGATTCCGGAGCGAAAAAAGGGGATGGATTAATCCTTCTCGGAGAACCGATATGGGGCAGCCGGGAAGAGAGGATAAAAAAAGCGCAACTGCTCTTCAAAACCTGGTACTCCCTACTGAATCAAAAGATCAAAATCAACGCCGGGAAAGACGTCACCAAAGGGGGATTGGTCTCGGCCGCCTACGAGATAGCGGAAAAATCAGGGAGAACTTACGAACTAAGTGGCAAGCAGCCTTATTCAACGACAAGGAACCTGGATAATTTTTTGATATCAGTCCCTGAAAAGAGCATAAGCAGGATACAAGAAACGTGTAAGTCGGCAGGATGTCGTTTCGAATCGATCGGGAAGATTTTTTGATCGCGGGTCAATGCTTATTCTTTTTTAATTTCTTCAACTTTTCCGGACCTGGTTTTTCCGTTCCAAGATACTGGAGGGTCACCTGGCGCACTCTGTCCTTCTCACGCACGCTCTTTACGAGGTAATAATAAGTCCCGCCCTTGATCTTCTTGGCTCTCACGTAGACCATTTTCCTATAATATTTGGCAGGCGTAGGTTAAAAGTTAGGCACTACTTGAGCCTCCCCGCAGGGATTGCTTCAGCCCAAAAAGAAAAAAACGACGAAAATACACGTGGAAATTACCTCACCGTCGCCGCGACCCCCCGGTCGAAGTCGATGGCTTCCCTGGGCGAAAGGATGAGCGTGCCGGTCCTGAGCAGGTTGTCGTCTTTGTCCACTATCAGTACTTCGTCGCCTGCTCTCAGGTCCGGGTCGACTTCTGAGACGAATTTGGCGAAGACGCTTTTGCCTTCTTTTACGAATTCGACCGCATCGTCGTCTATCATGATCCTCAGTTTTGGATAAGGGAATTTCTGGTGCAGCCTTTCCGCGAGCTTAATGTGCGGTATTATGAAATGATCCGACGCCCGCACAGCCGCTATGAGCTCGTTTCCTTCGTATATGCCACGTATCCTTCTCGTGGCTTTGGATTTCTTTATCCTGGCGTTGTCCGGAATAAGCGTTCCTGCGCCCTTGCCGAACTGGTAGTCCATGATCGCCTTAATCTTGCACAAGTCCGTTACTTTGCAGCCGGCGTATTCTATCCCGTCTCTGAGCGAGTTGTAGGGGTATATGTCCGAGAGCTCCCAGGGTACCTGCCCGAATGGAGGCATTTCCACCGCGCTACTGGACTCGACGCGGGCGAGCCTGTTTTTGACGTTGACGACTTCAGTCCTTTTCCCGGATTCGGTTCCCTGGATGTAGAACGCGGACTTTTTCGTTATCGGGTCGTGTTCCGCGAGCCATTCTTGTTCCAATAGCTTCCCAAGCGCCTTGTACAGCTCCGGATGAGACCGGCATCGGACGTTCACAAGCTCCCATAGCGTGTTCTCCCTGATCGCCTGCTTGATTGTGTCGATCTCCTGCATGCTGACGTAAAGGTTGTGCCTTGCCAGTTCTTTCGTTTTTTCCTCTGCCGGGAGTTCTTTTAGGCCGGTCCCGTGCTTCGAGCAAACAGGGCAGGAGCATGGAAGGTATTCCAGTTCTTCAAGCCTTTTGGTTCCGTTGACCGTCAGGTACCTGCCTCCTTCGGCGTATAATGCGTATGCTGCGGAATCGAAGAGATCGCACCCCATTGCGACGGCCAGCGAGAAGACCATCGGGTGGCCGAGCCCGAATGCGTGCACTATCCTGTCTGCCGGGATGTTCTGCTTGACGGCCGAGATCACCTCTACGAGGTCTGCGAACCTGTATGTCTCCATCAGGCGGACGATGCCTCCGACCGCGCATAGTTTAAAATCCTTGCCTATAGCGCGTGCGGCTTTTTCGCGGAGGTCGACGTATGTGGCGCCTTGTATGCCGGCGTTCACGAGGAATCCCGCATTCGTCGCCTCCTTGGCTCGTTCGAGGGTCAGCTCGAGCTGTTCTTCCGCCCTGGGCTTATAGGCGTCCGGCATCGTCGGTATGTCGAGGAAGGAGCCGATGTCCGAGCCTATCGTTTCCTGAAATTCTACTATCTCCTTGTTTGTGACGGTCACGTTGCCGTATTCCATCAGTTGGTAGGAGCCGGAATCGGTCGCGATGATGCCGTCGAATCCGAGGAATTTGTGTATTCCCTGCTCGATTACCTTCTCCTTGAGCTCGGGGTTTTTGAGTATGATGTATGAGTTCGTCATGAGTGCGCGGCATTTGAACCTCTCAGTCAATTCGGCCGTGTCTATGATGGGCTTCGTCGGACTATATACGGGCATCAGCGCGGGCGTCTCTATAGTCCTTTCGCCTATAGTGAGCCTGCCGATCCTCCCGGCTATGTCTTTGTGCTTTAGTTCGAATGATGTCTCTTTTTGCATGTTGCTAAATTCTTTGGTCTTACAGGTCTATATGTCGGCTGCAGGGCTGTCTTATGTTGTGTTTCCATAATTATATTCGTCAAATTACCTTTATGTTGTTCAAAGACAGGATGCATGCCGGAGAAGAGCTTGCGAAGAAACTCTTAAAGTACAAGAGCAAGGACGTCATAGTCCTGGGCATACCCCGGGGAGGCGTTCCAATTGGATACCGGATAGCGAAGGCACTGGATGCTCCTTTGGATGTGATAATACCGCGCAAGCTGCCCGTCCCATGGAGTCCGGAAGTGGGGTTCGGGGCCGTGACCTCGACGGGCGAGGTGACCTTGAACCCTGAAATAGCAGGCGAGCTGCGTCTCACAGACCGGGAGATCAAGGAGATAGCTGGCAAGGTCGTGCATGAGATCAATAGACGGATGAAGGCCTACCGCGGGAACAAGCCGTTGCCCGACCTGAAAGGGAAGACCGTCATAATCGCAGACGACGGGCTTGCCACGGGATACACGATGATCGCGGCCGTCGAGTCTGCAAAGAAACAGGGCGCGAAGAAAGTGATCGCTGCGGCGCCTGTTTCGCCGTTGGCCGCGGCCGAGGATGTCAGGAAACACGCCGACGAATTGGTGACGATCTGGGAGAAGCCGACATACAATTTCGCCGTAGCCAGTTTCTACAACGACTTCCATGACATGCGGGACGAGGAAGTGACTGACTTATTGAAGGAGTTCTTTGTGAAAAATCGTCGGGATTGAAATTGTTGGAATAATTAAATCATTTTCTTTAGGGCT
>CAIYYO010000144.1 GCA_903930485.1 Methanobacteriota archaeon | reverse complement strand
TGTATTCGCAGTATTGCTCGCCGTCTATGCATCCCTCGTTAAACCCGCAGGTCTTGAGAAGGTCCCTTTTCTCTCTGCCGATGCATTCGGCATAAGGGGTTCCCGGTTGCAAGCATCTGTAGGTTATGTACTGCCGGTATATCGTCCCGTCATAGCAGCTGTAATCCTTGGTCGTGAAGGTGCCATTGTCGCCGCAATCGTTATTTGTATAGCAGACCGCAAAGAAGTCGTAAGCCGCGGTAGTAGTCGTGCTCGAAGAAGCCTTGACGGTGGTCGAAACCTTCGGAGCGGTTGAAGTTGTCGATGAGGAGGTTGTTGCCGGGACTGTTGTAGTCGTTGATGTTGTAGTCATTGACGTTGTAGTAGTTGACGTTGCAGCGCTCGTTGACGTTGTGGTAAGGGGGGTTGAGGTTGACGTCGTCGAGGACGTTATACTGGACGACGTCGAAAGGGGAGTTGAGGTTGACGTCGTCGAGGACGTTATACGGAAGGACGTCGAAGGGAAAGTTGAAGTTGTCATGGTGGTGCCCATTGAAGTGGTGCTTGTTGCCGAAGTTGTTGCCGGGGACGTGGGAGAAGTTGTAGTCGACGTTATCATGGTGATCCCGAACGATTCTTCTCCAATGAGCGAACTATTATCTTTGATCTTCTCCGATACAGAATAGGTTATGCTCCAGCCCAGCATCACTAACCCAGTCAAGAGGATGCTTACGACCATATTAAAATCCCTGTTTTGCGTTGCCACTTTACGTAAAATATTTAGATTTTGGATATAAAAACGGTAGAATGTACGAAACAAACCTTGATTAAAATAACCCCTTATGATCCTTCCAATAGATTATAACCAGGGTCTGGATCAAAAAAAATCGATAGGAAAATTCGTGAAATCAAATACTCCAGCCTAAAGACAAGAAATTGCCTTCGGCAATTTATGCCCAAAGAGGGCTTCGCCCTCTTTTGGGCCGGAGTATGATATATGCCTTCAGGCATGCACCCTGCAGGGTGCAAAACCGGCACGATGCAGCATTCTGTCCCTTAAAGGTACGCCCCGCGGGGGCATGCCCGTAGGCACATGCCCGAGGCATCTGCGGCCTAAAGACAACACGCCTATGGCGTGTGTCCAAAGAGGGCTCGGCCCTCTTTTGGTCCGCAGTACAACAGAGAGCTATGCTCTCTGTGTACATGAATTGCTTGGCAATTCATTGTATTCTGCCGGTTTGTAATAAAAAAAAAAGCAGCGAAACAAAACAGGGATACGGCGCGAAATTCAAAGAGGCGCTTAAGAAAGCCTTGGACTGCTGCAAGGAGTAGCGTGCTTTACTTCCAGCGGACTTGGCAGCATCCGCATTTTATCTTCTCTCCTGCAGAAATAAAATAGGGGGTAGCCGATGGAGAAAAAGATCTTCTCAACGGACCTCGGAATATACCTGGGATCCGGAAAGGATGAGGAATTATTCAAATGGTTCCTTGCATGCCTGCTGTTCGGCAAGCCGATACAACGGGAAGTAGCCAGGAAGGCGTATTTTGAATTCGTAAGAGAAGGCCTGACCAGCCCTGAAAGGATCCTGGACGTTGGATGGGACAGGCTTGTCGAAGTGCTCGACCGGGCGCATTACGTGCGCTTCGATTATTCTACCGCGACAAAACTTATCGATGTATGCAAAGAGCTGAAAGAGAGATATGGAACTATCGGTAATCTTCTGAAAGGCGCAAAAGACCGAAGTGATCTGGACAGAACGCTGCAGGAATTCAAAGGCATCGGCCCGGTCACTACGAGGATATTTTTAAGAGATATTCCGGCAAAATGGAAAAGAGCCTGAAACGGGAACTGGGCTTCTGGGATGCTGTTGCGACCTGCATCGCAGCGATGGTAGGCGCAGGGATATTCGTGGTAAGCGGTATCTCTGTGCAGCCTTGTCATACGCCATCCGGGGCGAACGCGTGCCCTCCGGCATTGATAGCAGATCCATCAGGTCCTAAACCGTGCGGTAGAATTCCTTTACTTTCTCTGATGCGTTCGGCCTTAGGATTTCTCCGTGG
>CAIYYO010000143.1 GCA_903930485.1 Methanobacteriota archaeon | reverse complement strand
TCTGTAATCGCGCTGTCAATGACGGCCAGCCAGAGCCTTTCATTGGCACTTCCTTGATGGATGCCAAATAATCCTCTTCATCGTAACCGAGGTCTCGAGCCTGGCGACGGAAGAAGTCCAGATCAGGGAAACAAAGGTCAACCGGCTTGGAGAAGAGCTCGACAAGAAAAGAAAAGCCCTGCAGATAGCCGAAGAAGACCTGGTAGAGCGGAAGATAAAGATCGAGGACGAGGAGAGGAAGCTTAAGATCATGAAGGAAGGCCTTGAGGAAAAAGCCAAAGACTTCGAGTACTTGTTTAAAGAGGATGAGGAGAAGATAAAGTCCAAGATCGAAGAGCTGGAGAGGTTCTTAGGTACCTCGCACAAGCCCAGGCCCGAACCTGTTCAAAGAGCCGAGCGGGTTGCCGAGGTGAGAGGATCGATTGAAGAAGCTTTGGAGCAGCCGGTTTCCAGGGAAGTTCCTTCGGATATTTCGAGACTGGAGGATACTGCTACGCCTTCGGAAGAAATGGGTCCGGAGGCCTCGAGTGAGAGAGCTTATGAGCCGTCGGCTCGTCCAAGGTCTGCCGAAGACGTCTTGGAGGATAACAAAGCTAACGAGGATGCGATGGTCCGCAAGTTCATCGAAGACCGTGCTTTGAAACCCGCCGATGAGAACTTTTCAAAGGGAAATCCCATGATGAAGGAAGTCCCTAAGTCTATGCAGGCGGAAGCGCCTAAAGCCGCTGCCGAGGAGGACGATTTCAGGTCCAAGGAGATGGCGCTCATGGAGGCTGCAGGTAAGAAAGGCAGCGTGGACAAAGACCAGGACGACCTTCTGAAACTGATGCAAAAAGACAAAAGAGTTAATCTGAAAACCGCTTCCAAGATATTGAACGTCCCGGACGAGACAATAACCGTGTGGGCCAACGACCTTAAGGAGAGGGGCATACTCAACATCCATCCAAAATTCATGGGCGGGACCGAGCTCGAACTAACAAAGGATGCGATGCGCAGGCTTAAAGAGCTTGAAGAAGAAGACAAGGTCTCTAAAATAAAGAAAGAGCTCGAGAGGATAAGAGAAGAGCAGAGGAAGATGAAGGGCGGATAAAGCCGTATTTCTGCCTCTCCGTCGAATATAGATACATGCCTGAAAAAGTCCTGGTCCTGAAATCCGGAACCTGCAGCTGGGCTAAATGCTGCTTCTGCGGATACGGCAGGATGCCCGGAAACCATCCGACTTACGCCAACCTGAAAAAAGATTTCGACTCATTCTTTAAAGACGTTAAATCTGGGGACACGATAAAAATATTCGGCTCAGGAAGTTTCTTAGATGAAAAACAAGTCCCCATAGATTCAAGAAAATATTTCATAGACAAATGCCTGGAAAAAGAGATAAAAAAACTTTTCATCGAGTCTAGGCCGGAATACGTGAGAAAAGAGGCGCTGGACGAGTTCGCTGGATTAGACCTTACTGTAGCGATCGGCCTGGAAGCAGCCGACGATGCCGTCCTAGACAAGATAAACAAGGGATTTCATGTAAGGGATTACGAGGAGGCCGCAAATGTCATACATTCATCCCACGCCAAGATAAGGACATATCTGCTTGTCAACCCGCCTTACGTAAAAGACATAAGGAAATCGATCGAAGGATCGGTCGACTATGCGCTGAAACACTCCGACTCGGTCGTTTTGATAAACACGCTCCCGCACGGGAACACTCCGGTATTCAAGATGTGGCTCCGCGGGGAATGGAACTATCTGTCGAGGGAGGAGTTCTACGCAGTCACGGATAAATGGAAGAACGATCCGAGGATAGACCTCGATGTCGAGACCTTCAGGTTCTTGCCCAAGTTCCCGCAGGAGTGCAGGGAGCAGCTGATAGGCGTGGGCGAGGAGAACCTGACGCATCCGCATTATGAAGTATGGCAGGACTATATCCAGAGATGGTATAAGCCTCCGGAAGAGAAGGACATCCTCCTGTTCCTGCCCTGCTCGTACGCGAAACCGTATTCGCATTCACAAACACATCAAGGGATAATAGAGGCCCTGCGAAAAACCGGCAACTACCAGCGCATACACCAGGCGATGCTCAGCAACGCAGGCGTCGTTCCAAGGGAATTCGAAGACATGTATCCTTTCAACGCATACGACTGGGACGAGAAACTCGAGACTGAGGAGATAAAGAAGAGGTATATAGAGGTCACGGAGAAGAGGATAAAAAAGTATCTGGACGCGCATGGGAAAGGCTACGAGAAGGTCCTATGCTTCCTCAAATACAGCTCCGAAAGCTACCAGGCCCTGGAAAAAGCATGCGCCGGACTCGGAACGCCCTGCCGGAATCTTTTAAGCAGGGAAACCTATGAAAAGATAAAGAACGACTCAAGGCCGCTGCAGAGCGAGGCGGCTCTGGCGGACCTACTCAACAACCTGTAAACCGAAAAATGAAAATCATCCCGGCGATAGACATAAAGGAAGGAAAATGCACACAACTCGTAGGTGGAAAGGCGAGCACGGCAAAGTATTACGGCGACCCCGTCGAAGCAGCGAAGAGATGGATATCCCTCGGCGCGGAGATACTTCACGTGATCGATCTAGACGCGACTCTCGGCACAGGGGACAACATCAAGTCGGTGTTGAAGATCAAGGAAGCCGTGAAGGCGCCGATACATTTCGGCGGCGGGGTCAGGGACTACGGATACTGTAAAAAGCTTCTCGTCGAGTGCGGGATAGACCGTGTGGCGATAGGCACGCTCGCGATAAAGGACCACATGATGAGGCGCGAGGAGGGCTCGATGGAAATAAAGAACCTGCCCCAGGCGTTGAGGGAGCGAATAATAATATCCCTGGACTCCAAAGGCGGCAAGGTCGTCACCCACGGCTGGAAGACGAATACTGGGGTCGAAACCGTCAAGCTCGCGGAGGAATTCGAAGACCTCGTCTGGGGGTTCCTTTACACCGACGTCGACGTTGAAGGACAGATGAAGGGCATAAACCTTGAAGGAACGAGAAGGATAATCGATGCGACCGATAAGCCCGTTATCGCCTCCGGCGGCATATCCTCGATAGACGACGTAAGGGGGCTGAAGGATGCCGGCGCATGGGGCGTTGTCCTGGGCAAAGCCCTCTACGAAGGGAAGATCGATTACATAGAGGCTTTGAAATGCTGATAGACGTCCACGCCCACCTTGATTTCAAACAGTTCGACGCCGACAGGGACGAGGTCATCGAGCGGGCAGGGAGGGAAGGCGTCGTTATAATAAACTCCGGGTTAGGCACTACAGGTATCGGGAACACGCTGGACCTCATCCAAAAACACAAGAACGTCTACGCTACATTAGGCCTGACGCCTACAGAATTCAAGACGGACGAGATCGAGTCGACGATTAGACTAATCAGGGGGTCCAGAGGTAGGATCGTCGGCCTCGGCGAGGTCGGCCTGGACTATTACTGGATAAAGGACGCGGAAAAGAGGCGCGAGGAGGCTTCGACTTTCAGTAGGTTCATAGAGTTGTCCCGCGAATTAAAGCTGCCGCTCGTCATCCATTCAAGAGACGCCGAAGAAGACACTTTGCGCATCCTGAAAGAAGAAGGCATAACGGCGCTCCTGCACTGTTTCGGCGGAAGCCCGGAACAGGCCGTGGAGGCGGCGTCGGAAGGCCATCTCATATCGATCCCTGCGAACATAGCGAACTCATCCCAGAAGCAAAAAATAGCGAAGGCTGTGGCTCTTGAATCCCTCGTGCTTGAAACAGACTCTCCATACCTTTCGCCCGTCCCGAAGACTAGGAACGAACCCGTCAACATAAAAGAGACCGCGAAAAAGATCGCGGAATTAAAAGGTGTCGACGTGTCGATCGTGGAGGATGCAACCACGAAGAACGCCGCCGAATTCTTCCGGCTGCGCCTGCCCTAAAAATTAGTGGTCCTCTCGTTCAGGAAATACTCCTGGTGCCTGAGCACGAAAAGAGACAGCACATACACGAATCCAGAGGCTATGAGTATCGTCTCCACAGGCACGTCGAGGAATTGCCTCGCCGCGAAATATATTGCGACGAACAACGCCGCCGGCAATATCTTGTAGACGCCTTTGATCTCGACGGTTTCGGTTATAAGCAGGGTCAGGGGTATCGCTATTAAAAGCATCGCGGAAGATAGCATGAGGAGCAGAATAGTCCATTTAAAAGCCAATATCGCGTTCGCGGAAACAATGCTGCCGTAGTCCGAAAGGCCCGGACCGTATTCTATCAAAAGTATCGCGGAGATGACGAAGAGCACCATGCTCAAGGCTTCGAGCTTGTATTTCAACAACGTATTGAAAGAGTCCGAAATGTCCTGAGGGCTCGGCGCGCTCCCGAGGGCGAAGGAGAACTCCAGATACAGGATGAGTATCATCGCCGGATCCGCAAGGTTGACGTAGAGGAGCTGCTGGTACAGCTTGGCCAATATAAGCGTTATCGTCGAAGCCATCGCGCTTATGTCGCCGACGTCGACGAGGTCCGGCCCTATCTGCTGCATCCCCGGATGTTCGAGCGCCAGGTAATTGAGCAATGCTATCAGGAATATGCCGCACCCGAAGAACGGGGCAAGGCCTATCACCAGGCTGCGCATGGACTGGAACCGGTCTACAGGCTGCATGTATTCCACGAACCCCAGCACCCCGTTTTTCTGAGACGGATTAAAGAACGACACCTTGGTGATGTCGCAGCCCGTTGCTTTTGCAACAAGGGCGTGGGACGCCTCATGGACGGCAGTGCCGGGCGCGATCAGGAAATTGAAGTACTTTGCCTTAAGCTTTTTTATGAGGTAAGACTCCAGAAGGTCATTGAGGAGGACCTGGAAGGCGAAGAAACCGAATAGCAGCGCCACATAGCTCCTGATCGTGAACTCTTCGAGCCCGAACCATGACGCAAGAGCCGCGATCGTGAAAAAAGCAAGCACATAAGGATTCTTCATTTTACCTCTATCTCCGACAAGTCGATTAACACCTTGATCCCTGGAATGCCCTTGAGCGCCTCCGCATTCTTCACGTCGAGATCCCTGCATTCGATGGCTATCTCCTTTCCAAGCTCGACCGCCCCATACTTGCACGACGTTACGCACATGCCGCAGCCCCGGCACTCCGTCAGGTCTACCCTTACCCCGTCTGAGACGTAAAGCGCCCCAGTCGGGCAATTCTCCAGAGACGGGCACGGCCGGCACTTCCTGCACTTGATCGCATCTATCGTCACAGGGAGGCGGGTCTTCTGCATCTTCTTCGAGTCGGTCGGATAAACGTATACAGGAACGTTGCATTTCCCGGCCTGAGCGACCACGTTCGTGACAAGCGAATCCGCTATGCCGTGCACTATCTTCGCGACTGTGTTCGCCGTGCAGGGCGAGACGACAACTTTGTCGTATTCCCTCTTCGACAGCCGGCCCACGAGCGGCGCGCTTGCGCCCTGCTTTTTTTCAAGGACTATGTCGGTGAATCTCTTTTCTACCTCTTCAAGCAGACCATACATCCTCGTGACCTCGTAACCTGCCTCGGAGAATACTACCGTGACCCTGCTTGTTTCCGAGACCTTGATCATCTGACGGCAGGATTCTTCCATGAACTGCCCCGCGCCCGTAATGCACCAGAGTATTTTCATCGCGATTTTTTTACCGAGTTTTACCGATGTTATAAACGCCTAAAACTATATTTACTGTCCGCCGTAATAAATAAAATGGTTGAGGAGTTAAGGCCCGAATTCTGGAAGAACATATGCTCGGTTTCGAAAAAGTTGGCTGAAGAGGACGATTTCCTGGTCGTAAGCCATCACGACGCCGACGGGATGACTGCGTGCGCGATAATGGTCGGCCTCCTGAGAAGCCTCGGCAAGAAGACCGATTTCCTGATACTTAAACAGCTGGACAGCACCACCATCGGAAAGATAAAAGACCGGATGGACAAGACCGTCGTCTTCTCGGACATGGGTTCAGGCCAGATGTCGATGATAAAGGAGTCGGGAATAAAGGATTTCTATATAATAGACCACCACCCGCCGCAAGAAGAATACGAGAAACAGGTCAATCCGCATTTCTATGCCTACAACGGAGGAAGAGACGTTAGCGCGTCCGGCCTTTGCTACCTGGTCGCGAAATCCCTGGGAAACATAAAGATGGTGGACCTAGCCATAGTCGGGGCGGTGGGCGACATGCAGGATTCCGAAGGCGAGCTGCGTTCCATAAACCGGGTGATACTCCAGGACGGGATAGACCACGGCATCCTGAAGATAAAGCAGGATTTGCGTCTGTTCGGCAGGCAATCAAGGCCCCTGACTCAGATGCTTACCTACACGTCGGACCCGATGCTGCCGGGCCTGACCGGGAATGAAGCCGCATGCGCAGCCTTCATTGAAGGCCTTGGGATACACCTCAGAGAGGGCGAGAGATGGAGAACGTACGTCGATTTGGAATTCTCGGAAAGGAACAAGCTCACGACGGCGATATACATGCGCCTCCTAGACTACGGCGTCCCTGAATACGTAATACAGGACATGATAGGCGAGGTCTACACACTCCTGCGCGAGGAGAAAAGAACCGAACTGCGGGACGCGAAAGAGTACGCGAGTTTGCTCAACGCATGCGGCAGACAAGAACAACCAGACATCGGCGTCAACGTATGCCTCGGAGACCGGGGGGAAAGCTGGAGGATAGCCAAAGAGATACTTCAGATGCACAGGAAGGCCCTGCGCGACGGGATAACCATGCTCAAAGCTAGAGGCACCCAGTCGGACAGGAAGAACATCTACTACTTCGATTCAGACGGAGGCATAGGCGAAAACATCATAGGAGTCATCGCGGGAATGGCCTACGGCGCAGGCATCATACCCCCGGACAGGCCGATCCTCGCATTCGCGGACGACAAAGACAACAAAGACATGCTGAAGATCTCCGGCCGCGCCAACTGGAACCTCGTCAGAAGCGGCCTACACCTCGGAAACGCCCTCCGAGAGGAAAGCCGAAAATACGGAGGCGAAGGAGGAGGCCACGACATAGCCGCAGGAGCAAGGATCCGAAAGAAATCCAAGGAAGAATTTTTGGACAGCATGAACAAAAAGGTGGGCGAACAGTTGGGTAGGTGAACAACTTTTACAGGCCTGGTCGGAATATCTTAGATATGGAAAGGCCAAAGTTATTGTGTTTGGGCCTAGGCCTGGCATTTTTTCTGGCATTTATCTCATCATCCGTCTCGTCTCTAGACGATAAAAGCATTCCGAACCAAGGCCTGACGGAAGGTGTTGTGATGATCCGCGAACCAACCCCAGCCACGTTCGGCCTAAACGCCCTTACATCACAAAGCACGTGCGGCGTAACGCAGCTATGCTCGAGCGCAGGCTGTAGCATGCTCGCGTATCAGGGAGCGGGCCCGGAGATCGTCGACAGCCCGTTGGGTTCGGCGGATTCTTTCCTGCTTGAGAAGACCGACAACAATTACCAGATCCACGTCAACAGCCCCATCCATATAATCCTGAGAAGCGACAACTATTTTTCCGGG
>CAIYYO010000142.1 GCA_903930485.1 Methanobacteriota archaeon | reverse complement strand
TCCACTTATCCCAAAGTCCGCCGCTTAGAGCGGTGTATAAGAAAGACCCTTGTAAAGCGCTCCCGTAACCGGAGGCCAGCAATAACAGAACAGTTAATAACAAAAGCTTTTTCATTTTAACGAAACTAAATTATTACTCAATAGAATTATTGTCCGAACCCCTATTTAACTCCCGCGGAGGATTATTCACTCTTTGACCACGTTCTTCCCGACCCGTTTCAGCTTTGTCCCGCATACCTCGCATGTCTTGAATTCGTGCGAGTGCTTGAGGCCGCAGCCCGGGCATATCTTTTCCCAGACGTAGGTCTTCGTTATGCCTTCCTGGGCGGTGGTGTGGTATTTGAGCTTAAGGTAGTTCGCGACGTTCTGTATCCCGTAGTCGTCGCTGACGATCTCTGCGCTGCATTCGAGCGCGAGGGCGAGGACGTCTATGTCGGCTTTGGAGAGCCTGTTGACGTCTCCGGTGACGCTTGCGGCGTCTGATACGGTCTGTATGCTCTCGACTTTGGGGTCTTTTATCTTGATGAACGTGTTCTTTATCCCTTGATCCACCATCATCTTCGCCGTCTCGTCCATGATCTCCGCAAGCACGCTGTTGGTTATGTAATACTTGCTGGTGGAGAAATCGAGGTCCGAGTGAAGTATCCCGCATGCGTCCAAAACTTTCATCCTGTCTGCCGCCTATTTCTATTATAGTTCATATATTTATCTTGATTACTTATTGTTTTCTGGTAGCCTATTAAGGCTGAAACTTAATATAGTAGTTCCAATAAAATTAATAGTAAAAAAGTAATTGTAAAATGCATATCGGCATCATCCCCGACGGCAACAGAAGGTACATGAAGAAGAAGGGAATACCTAAATTGAAGGATTCCTATGAGGTGGGGATAAGCAAGTTCTACGACGTCATCGACTGGTGCACCGAGCTCGGAGTAAACGAGTTGACTGCTTATGCGCTTTCCACCGAGAACCTCAGGAACCGGGGGAAGCTTGAGATAAAAACGCTCCTGACGCTTTTCTCCAGTCAGGCCCTGATCATGCTGGACAGCGATCGGATACACGGGAACCATATTCGGATAAGGATATGCGGGGACCGGGAGTATCTGAAGACCGAGGGGGGCGAGTTTGGGAAGCGCCTTCTGAAGAATTTCGAGAAGCTGGAGGAGGCGACCGAAGACTATAAGGGAATGGTCCTGAATTTCGCGATAGCCTACGGCGGACGCCAGGAGATCGTCCAGGCGGTGAGGAAGGCGTTGGATGCCGGGCTGGAGATCAATGAGGAGAACATCAGGAAGAATCTCTGGGTCCCGGGTTATCCCGAACTGATCATCCGTACCTCGGAGAGGCGGCTGAGCAATTTCCTGACCTGGCAGTCTGCGTATTCAGAGATATGCTTTGTCGATAAATTGTGGCAGGAGTTCGAGCGGGAGGACCTTGTGCACGTCCTGGACGATTACCGTTCGCGCGAGAGAAGGTTCGGCAAGTGATCCCGGTTTTTCTGTCTTTTTAGCTTCCTGCCTGAATATTATCTAGGTGTTCTGTTTTGCCGAAGAAAAACCCTAAGAGAAAGAAGAAAGTCGAGAATGATATAAAGCCCCCCGAAGCTGTTGAAAAGGCAGTTGATCTAAGTTTCGGCGGCCTTTCGCGGTTTTTCGGCCCAGGCTCGTGGAAGTTCGTTTTGCTGGCATTTTTCATAATCCTGACTGCCGTGTTTTCTTTTTACGCCTACGATAACCAGTCCAAGCAGGCGTTTGATACGGCGAGGGACTACTGGGTGTTCGCGTTTTTCTTTGCCGTTCTTTCGATGGCGTATTCCCTGTGGGTGATGAAACTGATGCGCCTGAGCACAGCAGGCATTACGGCGGTATTTTTCACAGCCCTGATAATCCACATGGCTCCCGCGTATACTCCATCGTATGATCTTTCCCGCGGGCAGTTCATCTCGGACATGGATTCTTATTACCTGTTCCGGCACGCGAATACCGCTTACAAGACCGGTTTCCTGCCGGAGAGGGAGACCAAGGTGTATCCGGTCCTTCCCCCGACGGTCGATGCGTACGGCAACCTGAACTCTACCCTGGATCTATACGGCCTCCCGCTGCAATGGTCCGGGTTCATGGCTTCGGTAGCGTCGGTTCTAAACATTTGGGGTTACAGCGTGCAGGATGTCGCCATGCTTGCGCCCGGTATCATCGGTGCGTTCACGATCCTGTTGTTCTATTTACTCCTCAAAGAGGTCTTCTGGGATATGAGGCCTTATAATTACGCAGTCGCCATCCTCGGGGCTTTGTTCCTGATGATGAATCCTTCCTACGCCTCGAGAGCCGTCGCTACGAATCCCGAGGACGACACTTTCGGGATGTTCCTCAGTGTAGCGTTCTTCCTTCTGTTCACGTTGTCGTACCGGAAAAAGAGCCTGTCCCTGTCGTTCCTGGCAGGGTTCTCGTTCATGGTCCTTGCGATCTCCTGGGCAGGGTTCACTTATGCTTACACGATATTCGCGGTATTCGCGGTCCTGTTCGCGGCCGCAAGTTTCGTTGGGAGAAAGAACGCGATAGAGCATATGCCCTACTTCGTCATCCCGATGCTGATGTCGCTGCTGGCGGCCGTCGTTCTGCACCAGCAGGGAAGGATAGATTACCTGA